>NZ_JBHMQU010000011.1:0-97415 GCF_042435015.1 Paracoccus panacisoli
CCTCGGCCTCGGCCGCCAGCCGCGCCTTCTCGGCCTGCTCGGCCTCCCAGCGGGCGCGGGTCTCGGCGACGAGGACGCTTTCCTCTTCCGTCATCGGGTTCTGGCTCGCCAGGGCCGCCTCGGCCCCCGCCTCGGGCGCGGCCGCCACCGGCGCAGCCACCGCCGCCCGCGCCTTGGGCCGCTCGGCCTTTTCGGCGCGGTAGCCCAGCCCGCCCATCAGGTCCGCGAACTGCTCGAGCGTCATGCCGGTGATCGACAGCATGTCGGCGCTCGCCTCGAACCCGCCGCGGCTGTCCTGCCCGCGCAGCAGGTCCGCCAGCCGCTCGAGCATGTCGATGCGGATCGCCCGCTCGCCCGCCGGGTGATAGCCCGACAGCGTGTAATAGCCGCGCGGCACGTCGGGCAGGTTCGGGATCGTCACCAGCCCGGGGGGCGGGCTCTCGGGGAACTCGTCCAGCCCCTGCGCGAGCGACGCCAGCACCAGCCGCAGCCGCGTGGGCGCGGGTTTCAGCACCGCGGGCACAAAGATCGTGTACTGCCCGAACCGCACCCCGTGCTTCCTGAGCAGGCTGCGCGCCTCCTGATCCAGCGCCTTGATGTCACCCGCCACCTGCTCGCGCGGCAGGATGCCGAAACTCTCGACCAGCCGGAAGCCGACGCCGCGGGCAAGCCCGGTCAGCGCCTCGTCGGCCTGCAGGGCGAGCAGCGGCTCGAACCCGGCGGCGATCTTGCGGTCGATGAAATGCTGCAGCCGGCGGCGGACCTTCTCGGCCACCTCCTCGCCCGCGTCCTCGTCCACGAAGACGTCGATGCCGGGCTTGAGCGGGTCGGCCCCGCGCGTCAGCTTGCCGACCGCCGTGCCGCCCCACATCAGCCCGCCCTGCTCGGTGAAGTCGAGCTCGGTGTCGGGCGCGTTGTAGAAGCGGTCGGCGCGCAGGTGGAACTCGGGGCGCAGCGCCTCATAGGCGGCGCGGGTCAGCATCCGGGCCTCGTCGCCCGCCGCCGCCGGATCGGCGCGGAAGCGGAACCCGTCCAGCCGGCCGGCGAATTCGCCCTCGACCGTCACCTCGCCCTTGTCGTTCACCTCGGCCACCAGGCTCTCCTTCTGGTTGAGCCGGCGCATCAGCACCGAGGTGCGCCGGTCCACGAATCGCTGCGTCAGCGCGGCGTGAAGCGCGTCCGACAGGCGGTCTTCTACCGCGCGGGTCTCGCCCCGCCAATGGGCTTCGTCCCGCACCCAGCCGGTCCGCTGGGCGACATACGTCCAGGTGCGGATATAGGCGAGCCGCTTGGACAGCGCGTCGATGTCCCCGCCCGTCCGGTCGATCCGCCCCACCGCCCGCGCGAGCCAGTCGCCGGGGATGCCCCCCTCCTGCAGGAAGCCGTAGATGCGCGAGAGCAGCGTCAGGTGCTCGGCCGGCGAGATGCCGCGGAAATCGGGGATGCGGCAGACGTCCCAGAGCAGCCGCACGTCCTTGGGATGCGTCACCCGGTCGCGGATCTCGGGCAGGTCGCGCAGCGCCTTGAGCGCATGCAGGTCGTCTGCCTCGCGCCCGCGGCCCAGCCATTCGCTGCCCGAGGGCTGTTCGAGCGACTGCACGAGCCGGTCCACCGTCCCGAACTCGAGCGCCGAGTTGCGCCACACCAGCCGGCTGATCGGCTGGAAGCGGTGGTTCTCGATGGCGTCGATCAGCCCCTCGTCCAGCGGCTGCGCTTCGCCGGTGACGCCGAAGGTGCCCGGCTCGGTATGCCGCCCGGCGCGGCCGGCAATCTGGCCCAGCTCGTGCGGGAAGAGCGGCCGCATCCGGCGGCCGTCGAACTTGTGCGTGGCCTCGAAGGCGACGTGGCGGATGTCGAGGTTGAGGCCCATGCCGATGGCATCGGTGGCGACGAGGTAGTCGACCTCGCCCGCCTGGTACATCGCCACCTGCGCATTGCGCGTCCGCGGCGACAGCGCCCCCATCACCACCGCCGCCCCGCCCTTGAGCCGGCGCAGAAGCTCGGCCGTGGCATAGACGTCATCGACCGAGAACCCGACGATGGCCGAGCGCGCGGGCATCCGGCTCAGCTTCTTCGACCCCGCCCAGGAAAGCGTCGAGAACCGCTCGCGGCGCATGAACTGCGCCTCGGGGACCAGCGCGGCGATGGCCGGGCGCATCGTGCTCGACCCCAGGAACAGCGTCTCGTGCAGGCCGCGCGCGTTCAGCAGCCGGTCGGTGAAGACGTGCCCCCGCTCGGGGTCGGCGCAGAGCTGAATCTCGTCGATGGCGACGAAATCGGCCAGCACCTCGGGCATCGCCTCGGTGGTGGCGACCCAATAGGCGGCGCGCTCGGGGACGATGCGCTCCTCGCCGGTGATCAGCGCCACGACCGAGGGGCCGCGCGCCTTGACGATGCGGTCATAGACCTCACGCGCCAGCAGCCGCAGCGGCAGGCCGATGACGCCGGTGCGGTGCGCCAGCATCCGCTCGATCGCATAATGGGTCTTGCCGGTGTTGGTCGGCCCCAGCACGGCCGTGATGCGTCCTGCCATGGGTCAGGCGTCCTGCCCCGCAGGCCCGGCCGAGACACGCGCAAGCCCGTCCATGGCATCCTCCTGATGCGGATTGATGGCGAGGCTCGCGGCAAAGGCCGCCCGGGCGCGGTCGCGGTCGCCCATCTCCTCATAGATCGTGCCGAGCAGCGTCAGCGCCGGCCAGTGCCGCGGCTCGGCGCGAAGCGCGTGGGCGAGGTCGTCGATCGCCGGCCCCGCCTGCCCGGCGAAATACATCGCCGCCCCGCGCGCCGCCCAGCCGGCGGCGAAATCGGGGGCGTTCTCGACCAGCGCGGTCAGGTGGCCGATGGCGGTCAGCGGCTCGCCCGCATCCAGCGCCGCCTCGCCCCGCATCAGCAGGAAGTCGAGCGCCGACGAGCCCGACTGCGACCACGCCCGCTCGATGTCGGCCTGCGCGCGCAGCCAGCCATCACCCTCCGGCTGGGCCAGCTCGGCAAAGAGCGCGTCCATGTCGGGGGTGGGGGCGGCGGGGATCGGGGCGGCGGGGGCCTCGTCCGCCGCCAGCGGCGCGACGGTCATGAAAATGCCCAGCATCAGCCCGAGGAGTGCCGTGGCGGCAGACTGGAACTGAAGGGGAAGCGCGCGCATATGGACCATGTAAGCACATCCGCGCCGCGGCGCCAGATTTGAGGGAGTGAAGAGATGAGTGCAGTGATCGAGGGCGCCGTGAAGGCCCTGCAGGGCAAGATTTCCTCGTTCGACGGCTCGGCCAAGTTCGTGGTCGAGGGCGAGGGCGCGATCATGATCGACGAATCCGGCGTGCGCGCCGGGGACGAGGACGCCGACGTCACCCTGACCGCCAGCCGCGACACGTTCGAGGGCATCCTGAACGGCTCGACCAACCCGACGATGGCCTACATGAGCGGCAAGCTGAAGGTCGACGGCTCGCTGCCGACCGCGATGAAGCTGGGCGCCGCGCTCTCCTGACCCGCACCGGGCCGGGGCCACCGTGCCCCGGCCTTTGGTTTTTGGCGGTGCGGGGGTGCGGTTCCACGTGGGCGTCGCGGGGCGACGGGCCGGCGGACTTCTGGATGGGTCGGCCTCACATTCACGTTCGGTAAAACCGTCCGCTTGATCAACCTGCCTGCCGAGCAAGCCGTGGTGTCCGAGGGCTTAACCACGCGAATCTGGTGAGTAGCCTAGGCGGAACGGGCCGTCTCCCGGCACGTAACCCCTCGCTCTCAAGCTCTCTGCGTGGTCTTGCGGTGCCTCACCGCTCTGTTCGGCTCCCGTCGTGGTCATCTAGAGCCGCCCGCGTGATACGGTTTCCCAACCCGGCCCTCGTCCCGCACCCAACCGCAGGCTAAGTCTCGACCCACCCCAAGCCCGCTCGACTAGATTGCTTCCGCATACGGCTACGTCCCTCCCATTCACCCGGTTCTGTCTCGCCTATCCCACCTTCCGGCCAGCCCCCGGACCACCTCTCCCCCTTTCAACACCTTCTCAGCCAACCCAACGCAGGGGACCCCGCGTGAGCCACCAGACCGAACCTCGCCCGACCGCCCCCGCCCGGACCGAGGCCACCCCCGGCCACGACCTGCCCCCCGGCGCCACCCCCGCCCCCTTCCACCAGCACGCCCACGACGCACTCGCCCCCGCCGAGGCCTTCTTCGTCACCGCCCGCGACGGGATCCGCCTGCGCCTCGGCCTCTGGCGCCCCGACGGGACGCCGCGCGCCACCGTGCTGCTCTTTCAGGGCCGCACCGAATATCTCGAAAAATACGCCCCCGCCTCCCGCCGCCTGACCGCCGCGGGGCTTGCGGTCCTCGCCATCGACTGGCGCGGCCAGGGCCTCTCGGACCGGCTCATCGCCGACCCGCGGCCCGGCCACATCGACCATTTCTCATCCTATCAGATCGACGTCGCGGCCCTCGTCGCCGGCGCCGAGGCGCTGGCGCTGCCGCGCCCGTGGCACCTGCTCGCGCACTCGATGGGCGGCGCCATCGGCCTCGCCGCGCTGGCCGAGGGGCTGCCGGTCGCCTCGGCCGCCTTTTCGTCGCCGATGTGGGGCATCCACCACGCGCCGCTGCCGGGGCCGGTGGTCATGGGCATCGCCGGGACCGCCCGGCGGCTCGGCCGCGGCCGCCGCGCGGCGGTCGGCACCGGGGGCGAGGGCACCTTCGTCCTCGACGCCCCCTTCCGCGGCAATGCGCTGACCGGCAATGCCGCCGAATGGGCGCGGCTGGTGGCCGAAGCGGGGGCGTGGCCCGAACTCACCCTCGGCGGCGCCACCTATGACTGGGTGCGCGCGGGCCTGGCCGAGTGTCGCCGGCTCGCCACCCTGCCCTCGCCCGAGATCCCCGCCGTGATCGGCCTCGGCGGGCGCGAAGAGGTCGTCTCGCCCCAGGCCATCCGCACCCGCGCCGCCCGCTGGCCCGCGGCGCGGCTGGCCGAATATCCCGACGGCCACCACGAGCTGCTGATGGAGACGCCCGCCATCGCCGACGCCTTCATGGCCGAGGTGCTGGCGCTCTTCGCCAAGGCCTGACCGCGACGCTCGCCGCGTCTCTCTGTCCCAACGACCCACCCGGCGGCCCCACCCACGCAACGCTGGGCGCTGCCGCGCGCGTTCGCATGAACCGTGCATGAACATCGCACGAACGTTGCACGAACCCTGCATAAGGCGTGCAGCCCCGGTTCAGCCCTCGCGCAGCGCCCTGAGCGCCGCGACCAGCGCCGCGGTCGAGCCGTCCTGCCCCGCAACCTCGGCGCCCTCCAGCAGCGGCGCCAGCTCGAGCGCCAGCTCCTTGCCGAGCTCCACACCCCACTGGTCGAAGCTGTTGATCCCGAGGATCACCCCCTCGACGAACACCCGGTGCTCGTAAAGCGCCACGACCTGCCCGAGCGTGAAGGGCGTCAGCCGCGGAATGAGCAGCGTGGTCGAGGGGCGGTTGCCGGGGAACACCCGGTGCCGCGCCTGCCGTTCCAGCTCCGACCCCGACAGCCCCTTGGCCGCCATCCGCGCGCGCGCCTCGGCCAGCGTCCGGCCGCGCATCAGCGCCTGGCTCTGGGCAAGGCAGTTGGCGATCAACAGCCGCTGGTGGTGGTCGAGCGCGGGCTCCTCGCCGCGGGCCGCGACGATGAACTCGCAGGGCACGATCTGGGTGCCCTGATGGATCAGCTGGTAGAAGGCGTGCTGGCCGTTGGTGCCCGGCTCGCCCCAGACGACCGGCCCTGAGGCGCGCGGCAGGTCTTCGCCGTCCATCGTCACCCGTTTGCCGTTCGATTCCATCTCGAGCTGCTGCAGATAGGCGGGCAGGCGCAGCAGCCGCTGGGCATAGGGCAGCACGGCGCGGGTCGGATAGCCGCAGACCTGATGGTGCCAGAGGCCGGTCAACGCCAGCATCACCGGCAGGTTCCGCTCCAGCGGCGCGGTGCGGAAATGGTCGTCCATCGCCCGCCCGCCGGCGAGGAAATCATCGAACGCCGCCGGCCCGATCCCCAGCATCAGCACCAGCCCGACCGGCCCCCAGACCGAATAGCGCCCGCCGACCCAATCGGCGAAGCCGAACACCCGCTCGGCCGGGATGCCGAACTCCGCGGTGCGGTCGGGCGCGGTCGAGACGGCCGCGAACTGCGCCGCCGGGTCGGCCACCGCCCCCGCCATCCACGCCCGCACCGTCTCGGCGTTGGTCATCGTCTCGATGGTGGTGAAGGTCTTCGAGGCGACGATCACCAGCGTCCGGGCCGGGTCCAGCCCCCTGAGCGTGTCGGTCGCATCCGCCCCGTCCACGTTCGAGACGAAATGCAGCAGCGGCCCGTCCATCCACGGCGCGAGCGCGTGGGCGGCCATCACCGGGCCGAGGTCCGACCCGCCGATCCCGATGTTGACCACGTCGGTGTAGGCCCCGCCCTGCCCCTTGAGCTGGCCGGTCCGCACGGCCTCGGCAAAATCGCGCATCCGCGCCAGCGTCGCGCGGACCTCGGGCATCACGTCGTGGCCGTCCACGCGGACCTCGCCCTCACCGGCGCGCAGGGCGGTGTGCAGGACGGCCCTGCCCTCGGTCTCGTTGATCGCCTCGCCCGCGAACATCGCCGCGCGCCGCGCCGCCACCGGCTCGGCCAGCGCCAGCAGCAGCCGCACCGCCTCGTCATCCAGCGTGGTCTTGGACCAGTCGAAGAGCAGCCCGTCCGCCGCGGTCGAGAAGCGCGCCGCCCGGTCGGGGTCGGCCTCGAACAGCGCCGCGATGGTGCGGTCCTCGGTTGCAGCGCGATGCGCGGCAAGCCGCGTCCAGAGGTCGGTCATGGCAAATTTCCCCGCGGGCGGATGAATGGGGCTACTCGGCCCAGTGGACGACGAGATCCTTCCAGAAGGCGCGGATCGGCGCCTCTTCGGGGGTGAGGGTCGCCACCCGCTCGAGCGCGGCGCGCTTGTCCGGCCCGGTGATCATCAGGAACGCCTCGGGCGCCGAGGCGAGCGCCGGCAGCGTCAGGGTGACGCGCGGCTCGCCCGCCGCGTCGGCGCCGACCGGCAGCACCGCCGGCGCCGCGGGGTCAAGCGCCGCGGCCAGCCCCTCGGCGCCGGGGAACAGGCTGGCCGTGTGCCCGTCCTCGCCCATCCCCAGAAGCAGCACCGACAGCGGCAGCAGCGGCGCGATCCGCTCGGCCGCCGCCGCGGCCCCCGCCTCGGGGTCGAGCGTCTCGTCGTAGAGATCGACCAGCCGGGCCGCCACGGCGCCCTCGTCGATCAGGTTGCGGCGGATCAGCCGCGCGTTCGAGCGCGGATGATCGCCCGGCACCCAGCGCTCGTCGCCCGGCACCACCAGCACCCTTCCCCAGTCGAGCCGCGCCGCCGACAGCGCCTTGAACACCGGCACCGGGGTCGAGCCGCCGGGCAGGCACAGCACCGCCTGCTCGCAGGTGTTCAGCGCCATGCCCAGCGCGTCGGTGATGTCCTGCGCCACGGCCAGCGTCAGCGCCTCGCGGTCGGGATGTTCGATCAGCTTCATGGTCCGGTCTCGTCCTCAGGCCTTGATCTCGCGCCAGCGGCGCCCGTCGCGGTGCATCAGCCCCAACGCCTCGTCGGGGCCGCTGGTGCCGGGGTCGTAGGGTTCGGGACGCGCCGTCGCGTCCTCCCACGCGGCGATGACGGGATCGGCCCAGGCCCAGGCCGCCTCGACCTCGTCGCCGCGCATGAACAGCGTCTGGTTGCCGCGGATCACGTCGGTGATCAGCCGCTCATAGGCGTCGGGCATGTCCTTGCCCTCGGCCCCCAGCGCCTCGGCGAAGCTCATGTCCAGCGGCACCTGCACCAATCGCATCCCGCCCGGTCCCGGCTCCTTGATGTTGACCTTGAGGTTCATGCCCTCGTTCGGTTGCAGCCGGATGACGAGCTCGTTGGTGCGCGGATCGCCGGCCTCGTCGAAGATCGAATGCGGCGGCTCGCGGAACACCACCGAGATTTCCGAGGTGCGGGCCCGCAGCCGCTTGCCGGTCCGCAGGTAGAACGGCACCCCCTGCCAGCGCCAGTTGGCGATCCTGAGCTTCAGCGCGACGAAGCTTTCGGTCCGGCTCGCCTCGTTCTCGGCGTCGGTGCGGTAGCCCGGCGTCTCGCCGCTTGCGGCGTACTGGCCGCGCACAATGTCGGTGGTTGGGACCGGCTCGAGCGCGCGGATCACCTTGAGTTTCTCGTCGCGCACCGCGTCCGGGTCGAAGTGGTAGGGCGGCTCCATCGCGATCAGGCAGACGAGCTGCATCAGGTGGTTCTGGACCATGTCGCGCATCGCGCCGGACTGGTCGTAATAGGCGCCGCGACCGGCCACGCCCACCGTCTCGGCCACGGTGATCTGGACGTGGTCAATGTAATGCGCGTTCCACAGCGGCTCGAACAGCATGTTGGCGAAGCGCACCGCCATCAGGTTCTGGACGGTTTCCTTGCCGAGATAATGGTCGATCCGGTAGATCTGGCGTTCGTCGAAATGCCGCGCCAGCGTGGCGTTGAGGGCGCGGGCCGAGGCGAGGTCGCGGCCGAAGGGCTTTTCCACCACGATCCGCGCGTCCGGGCCGGCGATGCCGAAGCGGGCCAGCCGCTCGGCCAGTTCGCCGAAGAGCGACGGCGCGACCGAGAAATAGAAGGCCTGCACCACCCCCGGCCGCATCCGCGCGCCGAGCGCCTGCCACCCGGTGTCGCCCTTGGCGTCGATGGCGACGTAGGACAGCCGCTCGAGGAACGAGGGCAGTTCGGGCGCGTCGGCGCGGGTCGGGTCGAACTCGGCGATGGCGGCGCGGACCTCGGCGCGGAAGCCCGCGTCGTCCATCTCGGACCGGGCCGCGCCGATGATGCGTGCGGCTTCGGGAAACTGGCCGGCGGCATGGCGGCGGAACAGCCCGGGCAGGATCTTGCGGCGCGCGAGGTCGCCGGTCGCCCCGAAGATGACGAGGTCGAAGTCGTCGACCTGGATGAGCCGCGAGACCATGGGGTTCCTCTTGTCCTGCCCCCGTGGCTACGGGAGGGGCGGGCGCAGGGCAACCCCCGGGGGCCGGCGACGCAGAGTCGGTTGGGGAGGTGTTTGCAGGCCGCGTGCTCAGTCGGCGCGGGCGAGCGCCTTGGCGAGCCGCGGCAGCCGCGCCCGCGCCATCAGCTCGCGCAGCGGCATCGGCCCGCCGAGGGCCTGCGCCTTGGCGTGGGCCGCGTGGACGGCGGCGGCGACGGGGTCGGGGTCGCGGCGCCAGAGGGTGAGCAGGAAGGCATCGGGATGCTCGGCCGCGAGCCCCAGCGGCGCCAGCGCCCGGCGCGGAAAGTCGCGCAGGTTGGCGGTGACGATCAGCGGCGCGTGGGCCGCCAGCGCCGCCTCGGCCACGTGGCGGTCGGCGGGGTCGGGCCAGTCGAACCCTTCCGCCGCCGTTCCGTCATCTGGAACGCCCGCCTGCGCATGGGCGCGGGTGAGAAGCGCGATCTCGGCCCCGGCCACCGCCTCGGCGTCGGCCCCGAGGCGGGCGGCGGCGTGGCGCCACTCGGCGAGGATGCGGGGCGACCAGACCGGGGTGTAGAGGCCGGCGTCGGCCACGCCGATCAGGATCTCGCGCAGGACGGTCGGGTAGAGCACGCAGGCGTCGAGGACGGCCTTCATCGGCTCAGCCGTCGAGCCGGAAGAACAGCGCCTTGAGATAGCCGCTTTCGGCCAGTTGCGGCAGCATCGGGTGGTCGGGGCCGGCAAAGCCCGTGTGGAGGAGCTGCATCCGCCGCCCACCCCGCCCGATCCCGCGGGCCGAGGCGTTGCGGAACAGGTCGAGCGTCGCGGCATGGCTGCACGAGCAGAGGCCGAGAGTGCCCCCCGGCGCGACCAGCGGCGCGGCGAGGCGGGCGGTGCGCTCATAGGCGCGCAGCCCCGCCTCGAGCGCCTGTTTCGAGGGCGCGAAGGCGGGCGGGTCGCAGATCACCACGTCGAAGCGGGCGCCCTCGGCGGCCAGCGCCTCCATCACCGCGAAGGCGTCGCCCTGGCGGGTGGTCAGCCGCCCCTCGGCCCCCATCGCGCGGGCGCCGCCTTGCGCGAGCGCCAGCACCGCGGCCGAGCCGTCCACGCAGGTGGCGCTTTCCGCGCCGCCCGCGAGCGCGGCGAGGCCGAAGCCGCCGACGTGCGAGAACACGTCGAGCACCCGCCCGCCGCGCGCGAGCCGCTGGGCGAACGCGTGGTTGGGGCGCTGGTCGTAGAAGAGCCCGGTCTTCTGCCCGCCGGTCAGGTCGGCGAGGTAGATGGCGCCGTTCATCGGCACCTCGACGGGCGCGTCGATGGCGCCGGCGATGACCTCGGTCCGCTCGTCCAGCCCCTCGAGCCCGCGGGCGCGGCCCGAGCCGTTCATCACGATGCGGGTGACGCCGGTGACCTCGGCCAGCGCGGCGGCGAGATCGGGCAAGAGCCGGTCGGCCCAGGCGGCGTTGGGCTGGATCACCGCGGCGTCCCCGAAGCGGTCGATGACCACGCCGGGCAGGCCGTCGGCCTCGGCGTGGACGAGCCGGTAGAACGGCGCGTCGAACAGCGTCTCGCGCAGCGCCAGCGCCCGGGCGAGCCGCGCGGCCAGCCAGCCGCGGTCGATCACCGCCGCAGGGTCGGCGTCGAGCATCCGGGCGATGATCTTCGAGTTCGGGTTGACCGTCGCCACCCCCAGCGGCGCCCGCTCGGCATCCTCGAGCCGGACGAGGCTGCCCGGCGCCAGCGCCTTGGTGCGGCGGTCGGTCACCAGCTCGTCGGCATAGACCCAGGGGAAGCCGTGGCGGATGGCCCGCGCGTTGGCCTTGGGCCGCAGCCGGACGGTGGGCAGGGTCTCGTCGGTCATGTCAGCCTCGTGTCGGGGTCAGGCTGCTCCTCGCATATCCTTTGCGCGGGTCGCAACCGGCACCGAGGCCGGCGCGCAGCCGACCGGCCTGCCGGCCGGTGCCTCCGGCGGGGATATTTGGGTCCAGCCCGAGGCGGGGCGCGGCGCGCCCTGGGGCCGGCGACAGGTCGCAGACGCGTGAGGTCACGGCTTGACTATGGGCAGGCGGCACGCCACCTCTCGCCGGCAACGAGTGCGAGGCCCCCGATGTCCATTCCCCAGCAGGGCGGCGGCCCGATCGAGCGGCGCGACCAGCTTGCCGCCTATATCGCCTCGGGCGAGAAGCCGCGCGAGGCCTGGCGGATCGGCACCGAGCACGAGAAGTTCGGCTTTCTCTGGGACACGCTCGAGCCGCTGCCCTACGACGGCGAGCGCTCGATCCGCGCCATGCTCGAGGGGATGCGCGACCGCTTCGGCTGGGCCGAGGTGCGCGAGGGCGGCAAGCTGATCGGCCTGTCGCGCGACGGCGCCAACGTGAGCCTTGAACCCGGCGGGCAGTTCGAGCTGTCGGGCGCGCCGGTCGAGACGATCCACGAGACCTGCGCCGAGACCGTGCAGCATCTGGCCGAGGTGGCCGAGATCGCCAGGCCGATGAATGCGGGCTTCATGGGAATCGGCGCCGCGCCGATCTGGCGGCAGGACCAGATGCCGATGATGCCCAAGGGCCGCTATGCGCTGATGACCCCCTACATGCAGAAGGTGGGGACGCTCGGCACGCAGATGATGTACCGGACCTCGACCGTGCAGGTGAACCTCGACTTCGCGTCCGAGACCGACATGGTCCAGAAGCTGCGGGTGGCGCTGGCGCTGCAACCCGTGGCCACGGCGCTGTTTGCGAACTCGCCCTTTCTCGACGGGCGCCCGAACGGGATGAAGTCCTGGCGCAGCCACATCTGGCAGAACCTGGACGCGGCGCGGACGGGGATGCTGCCCTTCGTGTTCGAGGACGGCTTCGGCTACGAGGCCTGGGTCGAGTATGTCCTCGATGTGCCGATGTATTTCGTCTACCGCGACGGGCGCTACATCGACGCGCTGGGGATGTCGTTCCGCGACTTCATGGAAGGCCGGCTGCCGGCGCTGCCGGGCGAGCTGCCGACACTGTCGGACTGGGCCGACCACATGACCACCGTCTTCCCCGAGGCGCGGGTCAAGAAATACATCGAGATGCGGGGCGCCGACTGCGGGCCGCTGAGCCATCTCTGCGCGCTGCCGGCGCTGTGGGTGGGCCTGTGCTACGACCAGGCTGCGCTGGACGGGGCGACCGAGCTGACCTGCGGCTGGACCCACGAGACGCGCGAGGGGCTGCGCCGCGCCGCCGCCCGCGACGGGCTGGCGGGTGAGCATGACGGGCTGCGGCTGAATGACCTCGCCCGCGAGGTGCTGGCGCTGGCCGAGGCGGGGCTTGCCGCGCGCGCCCGGCCCTCGGTCGACGGGGCGCCGGACGAGGTGGCGCATCTCGCGGTGCTGCGCGACCGGGTCGAGCGGGGGATGACGGGCGCCGACGATCTGCTGGCCGCCTATCACGGCGACTGGCAGGGCGACCTGACCCGCATCTACGCCGCCACGGCCTATTGAAAAGGGGGCGGTCGCCCGCCCCCCTTCCGCATCAGGCGCCGGCCGCTTAGGCGGCGGAGCGGTCCTTCATGAACTGGTCGAACTCGGCCTTGTCCTTGGCCTCGCGCAGCTTGGCGAGGAAGTCGAGGAACGCCGCGTGCTCATCCTCGAGCCGCTTGAGCGTCTCGGCCCGGTAGGCGTCGAAGGCGGCGTTGCCGGTCGGGCGGGCCGGGTCGGCGCGGAAGCTGCGCGCGTCGTTGCGGTGGCGGCAGGCGAACATGCGATTGCTCCAGATCATGTAACCGAGAAGGGCGAGGCCGACGGGCCAGGCGAGGACGAAGCCCGCGATCACCGCCGCGATCCAGGCCGGCTTGCCGTGGTCGTCCAGCCAGTCGCGGATGCGGACCAGCGGGCGGGTCAGCGAGAACCCCGGCTGCGGCGCAGGCAGCGCGGCAGGCGAAGGGGCGTAAGGGTAGGACATCGGGCGCTCCATGCGAGGGATGTGAATGTTAATCACATTAACACAGATGGGAGGGCCGAAGCGCGCATCAATGCCCGGTGGTGAAATTATTTTGCGGGCGGTCAGTCGGGGATGACGCCGAGGCCGCGCAGGTAGATCAGCACGCCCGACTCGAGCATCTCGGCCGCCGAGACGGGGGAGCGGGCGCCGGGGCGGCCGCGGCCGAAAAGCTCGACCACCCCGTGCGAGAGCGCCCAGATGTGGTTGGCTACCATCGACGGCGGCGGGCGCCGATCCGGCGGCAGGCGCTGGAACATCGCCGCGGCGGCGTGGGTCAGCGCATCCTCGGCGCGGTCGGCGGCGGCTGCCAGCTCGGCATTGCCTGCGATCGACAGGCCGGCCTCGAACATCGCCATGTAATAGCCGGGCTTTTCGGCCGCGAAGCGCAGATAGGCGTCGCCCATCCGCAGGAAGGCCGAGAGCGGCGAGGGGCGGCCGTCCCCGAAGGCGGCGGCGAGGCGGTCGGCGAACTCGAGGAACCCCTGCCGCGCGACCTCTTCGATCAGTTGCTCGCGGCCGGTGAAGTGGCGATAGGGGGCGGCGGCGCTGACCCCGGCCTGGCGGGCGGCCTCGGCCAGGGTGAAGCCCATCGGGCCGCGATCCTCGATCAGGCGCACGGTCGCCTCGACCAGCGCCTGCCGCAGGTTGCCGTGGTGATAGCTGTCGCGGGCCACGCGGCGCGGCCTTAGCGGCCTTCGCCGAAGTAGTTGCCGACCAGCGCCGCCAGCGCCTCCATCAGGGGCGCGGCCTCCGGGCCGGAGGTGGTCACGGTGATGGCGCTGCCGCGCGGGGCGACCAGCATGAGCAGGCCCATGATCGAGTTGCCCGCCACCAGCTCGCCGTCCTTTTCCACCATCGCGCGGGCGTCGAAGCGTTCCACCGTCTCGACGAACTTGGCCGAGGCGCGGGCGTGCAGGCCCTTTTCGTTGATGATGCGCAGCTCGCGCGTGAGCTCGGTCACGACACGGCCCGGCACGGCGGCGGGGCCTCAGCGGCCGGGTCCTGCGGGCTGTAGCAGTCGATGTACTTGCGCCCAGCCTCGGCCGCGGCCTCGGCCGCGGTCCCCACGTCGAGGTGGCGCAGCTTGGCGAGCTTGACCAGCATCGGCAGATTGGCGCCGTAGAGAATGCGCCGCTTGCCCGCGACGCAGGCCGGCATCGACAGGTTCGAGGGCGAGCCGCCGAACAGGTCGGTGACGATCACGACACCGTCGCCGCTGTCCACCTCGTCGGCGGCGCGGGCGATTTCCATCTGCTTGGCGACCCTGTCGTGGTCTTCCTCGATGGTGACGGCGCGGATGCCGCCCTGCGGGCCCACAACGTGTTCCACGGCGGCCAGGTATTCCCGCGCCAGCCCGCCATGCGCCACGATCACGATACCGATCAAATCACATCCACCATCGGCCGATCTGCACCTCACGCCTGCGTCTCATGCCGATCCCTCGGCCGGCGCGCGCGCCGGAGCGGGTTCGGCGGAACGCGGCTGCGCCTCGCGCCGTTCCAGTTCCCGATGCCGTTTTGACACCTGCCACCCCTGCTCTGCAAGCGAGTCGGCCATCCGTTCGGCCAATGTGACGGAACGGTGTTGCCCGCCGGTGCAGCCGAAGCCGATCGCCAGATGCGCCTTGCCTTCGGCCACCTGCGCCGGCAGCAGGAACAGGATCAGGTCGCGCACCCGCTCGAAGAACTCGGGATAGCGCGGGTCGCCGGTGACATGGGCCTGCACCGCGGGCGCCCGCCCGTCCTGCGCGCGCAGCCCCTCGACCCAATGCGGGTTGGCGAGGAAGCGGCAGTCGAACATCATGTCGAGCCCGCGCGGCACCCCGCGCTTGTAGCTGAAGCTCTGGATCGAGACCGACATCCGCCCGCTGTCGGACAGGTCGAAGAGCCGCGCAAGCTCGCCGCGCAGGTCGTGCGGAGTGAAGTCCGAGGTGTCGAGCAGCACGTCCGCGCGAACCCGGATCGGCGCCAGCAGGTCGCGCTCGGCGGTGATCGCGTCGGTGGGCGAGCCGTCGGCGGCCAAGGGGTGGCGCCGCCGCGTCTCGGCGTAGCGGCGCACCAGCGTGTCGGTGGCGCTGTCGAGATACAGCACCTCAGGAGCGAACCGCGGATTGCGGGTCAGCGAATCGATCAGCTCGATCACGTTCGAGGCCGAGAAATCGCGGTTGCGGACATCGAGCCCCAGCGCCAGCGGCGCGGGCCGCGGCGGGCCGTCGAGCAGCCGCGGGATCAGCGACAGCGGCAGGTTGTCGATCGCCTCGAACCCCAGATCCTCGAGCACGTTGATCGCCGTCGAGCGCCCCGCACCCGAAGGCCCCGTCACCAGCACCAACCGCTGGGCGCCCGGTTCGGGGGTGCCGGTCGCCTCGTCCGAGGGGGTGCCGCCTGTCGTCTTGCCGTCCAAATCGAACCCTTCGCTCAGTCGCTGCGACCGCAGAGCAGCATCTGCCGCAGCGCAGCACCAAGATGTGGGCCGCGACCCCGCAAGGCAAGGGGAAGCGTCACCCCTGCCACCTCGGTCTGGCGCCACGGCGGCAGGCGCTCGGGCTCCTCCCGGCCCAGGTCCACGACCAGCGCGAGCGGCGTCGGTCCTGCCGGCACGGCGTTGAGGATGCCGAGGCCGCGCGCCTCGATCCGGCCCTTGAGCGCGGGCGGGCAGTCGGCGATCACCGCGTCGCCGCGCCGGGTGACGCAGACCCGGTCGTCGGCGATAAGCCCTGCCCCCATCGCCATCAGCTCGAGCGCCAGCGCCGACTTGCCCGAGCCGGAGGGGCCCAGGATCAAGAGCCCCCTGCCCCCGATCGCCACCGCGCTCGCGTGCAGCGTCGTCACCGCCGGGGGCCCTCGTCCGACTGCCGCGCCTCATGATCTTGCGCGCCGCAGAGCCTGATAACGCTAAACGTTTCTGGTTGCGCTAACCGCCACCCCTGCCCGTCTTTCTTCATCCGACTGTCATGGTTATAGCACCCGCAGGCGACCCGGCCCGACCTCAAGGAGTTCCAGCATGACCCAGCCCCGCGTCAATCCGCAATGCAAGCTCGAGGACCAGGGCATCTCGGGGGTGGGTGAGGTGCACTACAACCTGCTCGAGCCGGCGCTGATCGAGGCGGCGATCCGCCGTGGCGAGGGGCACCTGGGCCTCGGCGGCGCGTTCCTCGTGACCACGGGCGCCAAGACCGGCCGCTCGCCCAAGGACAAGCACGTCGTCCGCACCGCGCTGACCGAGGACACCATCTGGTGGGACAACAACCGCCCGATGTCGCCCGAACATTTCGACGTGCTCTATGCCGACATGCTCGAGCACATGAAGGGCAAGGAATACTTCGTCCAGGACCTCTATGCCGGCGCCGACCCCGAGCAGCGGCTGGACGTGCGGGTGGTGTCGGAACTGGCCTGGCACAACCTCTTCATCCGCCACCTGCTGCGCCGCCCCGAGGGGGCCGAACTCGCGGGCTTCGAGCCCGACTGGACCATCATCAACTGCCCGAGCTTCAAGGCCGACGTCGAGCGGCATGGCACCCGCAGCTCGACTGTGATCGCCATCAACTTCGACAAGAAGCTGATCCTTGTCGGCGACACCGAGTACTCGGGCGAGAACAAGAAGGGCGTGTTCACGCTGCTCAACTACATCCTGCCCGAGCGCGGGGTGATGCCGATGCACTGCTCGGCCAACCACGCGCCGGGCAACCCCGAAGAGGTGGCGATCTTCTTTGGCCTTTCCGGGACCGGCAAGACGACGCTGTCGGCCGACCCCTCGCGGGTGCTGATCGGCGACGACGAGCACGGCTGGTCGGACAAGGGCACCTTCAACTTCGAGGGCGGCTGCTACGCCAAGACCATCAACCTCTCGCCCGAGGCCGAGCCCGAGATCTACGCGACCACCAGCCGCTTCGGCACGGTGATCGAGAACATGGTGTTCGATCCCGACACGCTCGAGCTTGACTTCGCCGACAGCTCGATCACCGAGAACATGCGCTGCGCCTATCCGCTCGAGGCGATCTCGAACGCCTCGGAGACGGGGATGGCCGGGCAGCCGAAGAACGTCATCATGCTGACCTCGGACGCCTATGGGGTGATGCCGCCGATCGCCCGGCTGACGCCGGAACAGGCGATGTATCACTTCCTGTCGGGCTTCACCTCGAAGACCCCGGGCACCGAGGTGGGCGTGAAAGAACCGCAGCCGACCTTCTCGACCTGCTTCGGCGCGCCCTTCATGCCGCGCCGTCCCGAAGAGTACGGCAAGCTGCTGGCCGAGCGGATCGAGAAATCCGGCGCGACCTGCTGGCTGGTCAACACCGGCTGGACCGGCGGGCCGTTCGGCACCGGCCGCCGGATGCCGATCAAGGCGACCCGCGCGCTCCTCACCGCAGCGCTCGACGGGTCGCTGAACGAGGTCGAGTTCCGCCGCGACCCGAACTTCGGCTTCGAGGTGCCGGTGTCGGTGCCGGGCGTGGACGACGCGCTGCTGGACCCGCGGCAGACTTGGGCCGACGGCGCGGCCTATGACGCGCAGGCCGAGAAGCTGAAGGGGATGTTCCGCGAGAACTTCCGCCAGTACGAGGCCAAGGTGGACGACAAGGTGCGCGCCGCCGCCATCTGACGGCCGCACCCCGCGCGACGCTGACCGGGCCGCCCCTTGCGGGGGCGGCCCTTCGCATTCCGGGGGGTCCCGCGGTTGCCCTCCCCCGCCCCGCCCGGCAGTCTGGGCCCCGACAACGGCAAGAGGGGGAGGACTGACCGATGCTGAGATTCCTGGCGCGCCCGGCGACCCGGATGATGGAACGCTATCTGCCCGATGCGTTCATCTTCGTGATCGTGCTGACGCTCGTGGCCGGTCTGGCGGCGGTGCTGACCCAGCCGGTCACGCCGATGCAGGTGATCGTCGCGTGGGGCGACGGCTTCTGGCGCCTGCTCGAGTTCGCCATGCAGATGCTGCTGGTGCTCGTCTCGGGCTACATCATGGCCACGACGCCAGTGGTGCGCAGCCTGCTCGACCGGCTGGCCGGGCTGGCCGCCAGCCCGGCGGGCGCGATCGTGCTGGTTTCGCTCGTGTCGCTGGTTGCGTCGTGGATCAACTGGGGCTTCGGCTTGGTCGTCGGCGCGCTCTTCGCCAAGGCGCTCGCCCGGCGGGTGCGGGTGGATTACCGGCTGCTCATCGCCTCGGCCTACAGCGGCTTCGTGATCTGGCACGGGGGGCTGTCAGGCTCGATCCCGCTCACCGTCTCGACGCCCGGGCATTTCACCGAAGAGGTGATCGGGCTGATCCCCACCTCGCTGACCACCTTCGCGGGCTACAACCTGATGATCTGCGCGGCTCTGTTCGTGGCGATCCCGCTGGTCAACTATCTGATGATGCCGCGCCCGGACGAGACGGTGCTGGTCGATCCCGCCAAGCTGACCGAAGAGGACCCGCACGCCGAGCCCGCCCGCACCCCGGCCGAGGCGCTGGAACGCTCGCCGATCCTGTTGTGGGCGGTGGCGGTGCCGGGGCTGATCTGGCTCGCGCAGCATTTCATCACCAAGGGCGCGGTGCTGAACCTCAACGTGGTGAACTTTCTCTTCCTCTTCACCGGCATCGCGCTGCACCGCAGCCCGCGCAGCCTGCTCGCGGCACTCGACGATGGCGTGCGCGGCGGCGCCGGCATCGTCATCCAGTTCCCGTTCTACGCCGGGATCATGGCGATCATGACCCAGACCGGGCTCGCGGCGGCGCTGTCCGAGTGGTTCGTCTCCTTCTCGACCGCCCAGACCCTGCCGTTCTGGAGCTTCATCAGCGCCGGAATCGTCAACATCTTCGTCCCCTCGGGCGGCGGGCAATGGGCGGTGCAGGCGCCGGTGGTCGAGGCCGCCGCGCAGGCGTTGCAGGCCGACATGCCGCGCGTGGTCATGGCGGTCGCCTGGGGCGATGCGTGGACGAACCTGCTGCAGCCGTTCTGGGCGTTGCCGATGCTGGGCATCGCGGGGCTGAAGCCGCGCGACATCATGGGCTTCTGCCTCATCCAGCTTGTCGTGACCGGCACGATCATCGGGTTGGGGCTGCTGTATCTCTGACGCGAAACGGGGCCCGCCGGTTGTGGCGGGCCCCGTCGGGTCATGGGTAGTCGGGCCAGACAAAGGGCCTGCGCGTCACTCCTGCGGGATGCGCAGCTTCTGGCCGGGGTAGATCTTGTCGGGGTCCGACAGCATCGGCCGGTTCGCCTCGAAGATCTCGCGGTAGCGGCTGGCCTTGCCGAGGTGCTGCTGGGCGATCTCGGACAGCGTCTCGCCCTTCTTGACCTCGTGGAACACCGGCTCGGCCGCGGGCTTGCCCTCGGGCGCGGGCGGTAGGTCGGCCTCGACCCGGGCGATGCCCTTGATGTTGCCCACGGCGAGGATCAGCTTTTCCAGCGTCTCGCGGTCGGCCCCGTGGCTGACGATCGTCACCGTGTCGCCGTTGAGGTGCAGCCGCACGTCGCCCGCGTCGAGGCCCATCGCGCGGACCTCGGCATTGAGCGCGTCGAGCTTGCGCTGGGTGTCGGCGTCATGGGCGGGCGCGGCCTGCGGGGCCTGCTGGGGTTGGGCCTGCGGTTGCGACTGAGGCTGGACCTGAGGGGCGGGCTGAGCCTGCGGTGCGGGGTTGGCTTGCGGCGCGGGGTTGGCCTGCGGCGCGGGGGCGGGCTGAGCCTTGGGCTCGGCGGCCTCGGCGGTTCCGAACACCGACTTGCCGGCGTCCTTGACGAAATCCCAGAAACCCATGGGGCGATCCTTTCGGTTGCTTCGCCCCAACAACCCGTTGATCGCCAAAGGGTTCCTGCGCCGTCCCCGCCCTACTTGCGGATCCGGCGCAGCTTGCGGGCGCGGGCCTCGCCGGCCTTGGCCGACTTGCCGTCCCGCCGCCGCGGCGCCTTGCCACGCGGACCCTTGGGGCCGGCGGGGATGCCGCGGCCCTCGACCTCGACCAGTTCCAGCGTCAGCCCGCCGGTGGTCGGGATCGCCTCGGCCAGTCGCACGGTGACCCGCTGGCCGATGCCGATCGTCAGCCCGGTGTCGGCGCCCACCAGCGTCTGCGCGTCGCGGTCGAAGTGGAAATACTCGCGCCCGATCTCGCGGATCGGCAGCAGCCCGTCGGCGCCGGTCTCGTCCAGCTTGACGAAGGCGCCGAAGCGCTGGACGCCCGAGACGCGACCCGTGAACTCGGACCCCACGCGGTCGGCCAGATAGGCCGCGAGATAGCGGTCGGTCGTGTCACGCTCGGCCGCCATGCTGCGGCGTTCGGTGTCGCTGATCTGCTGGGCGGTCTCGGCCAGCACCTCGACGTCATGCGCCGACAGCCCATCCGGCTTGCCGTCCTTGCCGCCGCCCCAGCCGTGGCCCGCGATCAGCGCCCGGTGCACGATCAGGTCCGAATAGCGCCGGATCGGCGAGGTGAAATGCGCGTAGCTCTTCAGCGCCAGCCCGAAGTGGCCGAAGTTCTCGGGGTGGTAATAGGCCTGCGTCATCGACCGCAGGGTCGAGACATTGATCAGCTCGTCGAAATCCGTGCCCTCGGCCTGCGCCAGCAGGCGGTTGAGCTGGCTCGTCTGCAGCACCTGCCCCTTGGCGAGCGCAAACCCCGACGCCTCGGCCACGTCGCGCAGCGCGTTGAGTTTCTCGGGGCTCGGCTCCTCGTGGACGCGGAACAGCAGCGGGCGGCGCAGGCGGGTGAGTTCCTCGGCGGCGGCCACGTTGGCCAGCACCATGAACTCTTCGATCAGCTTGTGGGCGTCGAAGCGGTCGCGGAACGCCACCGACTTGACCCGCCCGTCGGCGGTCAGCTCAATCCGCCGCTCGGGCAGGTCGAGCTCCAGCGGTTGCCGCCGGGCGCGGGCCTTCTTGAGCAAGCCGTAGGCGGCAAACAGCGGCCGGATCACGTCGTCCATCAGCGGGGCGGTGGCCTCGTCGGGCGCGCCGTCGGCGGCCGCCTGCGCCTGCTCGTAGCTGAGCGAGGCGAGGCTGTGCATCATCCCGCGGTGGAAGTCGTGGCCGATCTTGTTGCCCTCGGCATCGAGCCGCATCCGCACCGCGATCACCGGACGGTCCACACCCTCGTGCAGCGAACAGAGGTCGCCCGACAGCACGTCGGGCAGCATCGGCACCACCCGGTCGGGGAAATAGGTCGAGTTGCCGCGATGCCGCGCCTCGCGGTCGAGCGCGGTGCCCGGCCGGACGTGATAGGCGACGTCGGCGATGGCGACCCAGATCACCATGCCGTCCGGGTTCTTCGGATCGTCGTCGGGCAGCGCCGCCACCGCGTCGTCGTGGTCGCGGGCGTCCGAGGGGTCGATGGTGACGAGCGGCACCCGGCGCAGGTCCTCGCGGCCCTTGGGGGGCGCGGGGGTCTCGGCGTCGGCCTCGGCCATCACCGCGTCGGGGAAATCGTCGGGGATGCCGTGCTGGTGGATGGCGATCAGGCTGACCGCGCGCGGCGCCGAGGGGTCGCCCAGCCGCTCGATGATACGCGCCTGCGCCAGCCCGAGGCGGTTCTTTGAGCCGATCTGCTCGGCCTCGACCAGCTCGCCGTCCTGGGCGTCGAGCGTGGCGTCGGCGCGGACCTGCCACTGCCGGTCCTGGCCCTTGTCGATGGGCACGATGCGCCCGCCTTCGGTCGCCTTGCGGAAGATGCCGACGACGCGGTGCTGGACGGTGCCGATGCGCCGCATGAGGCGCGCCTGGTAGTCGTGGTCCTCGCCCTCGACCTCGGCCAGTCGGGCGAGGATGCGCTCACCCGGCCCCACCGCCGGGTCGGCCTTGCGGGGGGCGAAGAGGATGCGGGGCATCGGGCCGGTCCCCTGCCACTCCATCGGCCGGGCGAACAGGTCGCCATTGGCGTCGGGCGGCAGGATTTCCAGCACGCTGACCGGCGGCAGCTTCTCGTGGTCGCGGTAGCTGCGGCGGCGGCGCTCGACCACGCCCTCGGCCTCGAGCTCCTTCAGCAGACGCTTGAGGTCGATGCGGGCCGCGCCCTTGACGCCGAACGCCTTGGCGATGTCGCGCTTGGCGGTGGCGTCGGGGTTCTGGGCGATCCAGTCGAGGATCTGCTGGCGGGTGGGAAGCTGGTTCATGGGGCTCAGGCTAGCACGCCACAGGGGCGCGCGTGAGGGGGCGCGTCGGGGCGCGCGAAGATGGGGCCGGGCACGTCCGGGACGGCACATCGGCGTGAAATCGGGGCCGGCGGGGACAGGCTCAGCTTTCCGCCTCGGCCTCGTTCATGTGGGTGAGCGGGTCGTTCGGCACAACCCCCTCGGTCGCCTCGCCCGGCAGGCGGATCAGCGCGCCGGCCGCGCGCAGCACCGGGTCGTCGGTGGCCCCCTCCGCGAGCAGCGCCAGGAACCCGCGCCGCATCCGGTAGCCCCAGAAGTCGTTGATGTGCCCCGCGACGCCGACCTCGGGCGGCTGGTCGGGCTGGCTGCGGAAGAAATCGGCGATCTGCGCCGCCATCCGCAGCAGCTTTTCGTCCGGGGTGTGTTCCGAAACCTCGGACATGGCTCAGCCCTCGATGCGCTGGGGGTGGGTGAAGATGTCGAAGCCGTCGCCGCGCGCGCGGCCGATCAGCGTCAGGCCCGCGGCCTCGGCCCAGGCGATGGCAAGGCGGGTGGGCACGCCCGCCCCGATCAGCACCGGGGCACCGAGCCGCACGGTCTTCTGCACGAGGTCCACCGACAGGCGCGAGGTCATCGCGACCGCCCCCCCGTCCGGCGCGATCCCCGCCCGCGCCACGGCCCCGCCGAGCTTGTCGAGCGCGTTGTGCCGCCCCACGTCCTCGCGCACCATCACCGCGCCGGGCGTCCAGAGTGCTGCGGCATGGATGCCCGGCGTGCGCCGCCAGAGCCGCTGCCCGTCGCTCAGCGCCGCCATCGCGGCGGCCACCGTCGCGGGCGCAAGCCGGGTGTCGGAGCGCACTGGGCGCACCTCGGGCAGCGCCGCGGCGATGCTGTCCACCCCGCAGAGGCCGCAGCCGACCGGGCCGACCATGCTGCGCCGCCGCTCGGCCAGCCGCACGGAAAGGCCGGGGCGCAGCCACAACCGCGCCTCATGCGCGGCCATGCCGGGGACGGGGGCCGCCACCTCGAGCGTCTCGGCGTGGGTCACGTCGGCGGGGCTGTCGATCAGCCCCTCGGTCAGCGCGAATCCCAGGGCGAGGTCGCCGAGGTCATGCGGCGTCGCCATCAGCACCGCCTGCGAGGCGCCGTCGATGACGATCGCCACCGCGGCCTCCTCGGGCGGCACAGCGGGGCGGTCCTCGCCCGTCACCCACGCCCCCTCGCGCCAGCGCCTGAGCGGGCGGCCGGGCGCCGGGGCCCTGACGGTGCCGGTCCCGCTCATTCCGCGGCCGGCAGGATGCGGCGGGCCATTTCGGCGTGGCTGCGATACGCCTCCTGCCACTCGGAGGGGCCGTTCGAGGGGCTGACCTGCACCGCCGTGACCTTGAACTCGGGGCAGTTGGTGGCCCAGTCTGAGGCGTCGGTCGTCACCACGTTCACCTGCGTCGTCGGGTGGTGGAAGGTGGTGTAAACCACACCCGGCGCCACCCGCTCGGTGATCTTCGCGCGCAGCGTGGTGTCGCCGGCGCGGCTCGCCACCCGCACGGTGTCGCCGTCCCGGATGCCGCGCGTTTCGGCATCTGCGGGGTGGATCTCCAGCAGATCCTCGGCGTGCCAGATCAGGTTCTCGGTCCGCCGCGTCTGGGCGCCGACGTTGTACTGGGTCAGCACCCGCCCGGTGGTCAGCAGCAGCGGGAAGCGCGGGCCAGTGCGCTCGTCGCTCGCCACGTATTCGGTGTGGATGAAACGCCCCTTGCCGCGCACGAAGCCGTCGACGTGCATCACCGGGGTGCCCAGCGGGGCCTTGTCGTTGCAGGGCCACTGGACCGAGCCCACCCGGTCGAGCAGGTCGAAGCTGACGCCGGCGAAGCTGGGCGTGGTCAGCGCGATCTCGTCCATGATCTCGGACGGGTGACGATAGTCCCAGGCCGCGCCCATCGCGTTCGCCAGCGCCTGCGTGATCTCCCAGTCCGCGAGCCCGTTCCGGGGCGGCATCGCCCGGCGGACCATGTTGATGCGCCGCTCGGCGTTGGTGAACGTCCCGTCCTTCTCGAGGAAGGTCGAGCCCGGCAGGAACACATGGGCGTAGTTTGCGGTCTCGTTCAGGAACAGGTCCTGCACGATCAGGATGTCGAGGCTCGCCAGCGCCGCCTGCACATGGGTCGTGTCGGGGTCGGACTGCAGCACGTCCTCGCCCTGGCAGTAGAGGCCGCGGAACGTCCCCTGGGTCGCCGCGTCGAACATGTTGGGGATGCGCAGCCCCGGCTCGTCCGACAGCGGCACGCCCCAGACGCGCTCGTAAAGCTCGCGGGTCTCGGTGTCGGTGACGTGGCGGTAGCCCGGAAACTCGTGCGGGAAGGACCCCATGTCGCACGAGCCCTGGACGTTGTTCTGACCCCTGAGCGGGTTCACCCCGGTCCCCGGGCGGCCGATGTTACCGGTCAGCATGGCGAGGTTGGCAATCGCCATGACCGTGGTCGAGCCCTGGCTGTGCTCGGTCACCCCCAGCCCGTAGTAGATCGAGGCGTTCGGCGCCCCCGCATAGGCCCGCGCCGCCTGCCGGACCAGATCGGCGGGGACGTGGGTCGCCGCCTCGACCGCCTCGGGCGCGTGGCGGGGGTCGAGCAGGAAGTCGCGGTAGGCGAGGTATTCGTCCCAGTCGCAGCGTTCGCGGATGAAGGCCGCGTCCTCGAGCCCCTCGGCCACGATCACATGGGCCATGGCGGTCAGCACCGCGACGTTGGTGCCGGGCAGCAGCGGCAGGTGCAGCGCCGTGCTCATGTGCGGCGAGTTCAGCAGATCGATCCGCCGCGGGTCGAGCACCACTACCCCCGCCCCCTGCCGCAGCCGGCGGCGCAGGCGCGAGGCGAAGACCGGATGCCCCTCGGTCGGGTTGGCGCCGATGATCAGCGCGAGGTCGGTCTCTTCGACCGAATCGAAGTCATGGGTGCCGGCCGAGGTGCCGAAGGTCGTCTTGAGCCCGTAGCCGGTCGGCGAATGGCAGACCCGCGCGCAGGTGTCGGTGTTGTTGTTGCCCATCACCGCGCGGGCGAGTTTCTGGACGAGATAGGTTTCCTCGTTGGTGCAGCGCGACGAGGTGATGACGCCCACCGATTCGCGCCCGTGCGCCGCTTGCGTCTCGCGCAGGCGGCGGGCGGCGAAGGCCAGCGCCTCCTCCCACGAGACGACCCGCCAGGGGTCGCGGAAATCCTCGCGGATCATCGGGTTCAGGATGCGCTCGGCGTGGGTGGCGTAGCCCCAGGCGAAGCGGCCCTTGACGCAGCTATGCCCGCGGTTGGCCTTGCCGTCCTTCGACGGCACCATCTTCACCACCGTCTCGCCGCGCAGATGGGCGTCGAACGAGCAGCCCACGCCGCAATAGGCGCAGGTCGTCTTGACGATCCGGTCGGGCGTGCCGATGGCGATCTGGGTGTTCTCCTGCAGCGTCGCGGTCGGGCAGACCTGCACGCAGGCGCCGCAGCTCACGCAGTCCGAGCCGAGGAAGTCGTCCGACGCCATCCCGGCCGAGACGCGGCTGTCGAATCCCCGCCCCTCGATGGTCAGCGCGAAGGTCCCCTGCACCTCGTCGCAGGCCCGCACGCAGCGCGAGCAGACGATGCATTTCGAGGGATCGAAGGTGAAATAGGGGTTGGACTGGTCCTTGGGCCGCCATTCGGTGTTGGGCGCGTCGCCCGCCCGCGCGTGGACGTGGTTCAGCCCCGGCGCATAACGCACCTCGCGCAGGCCCACGGCGCCGGCCATGTCCTGCAACTCGCAGTCCCCGTTCGCCGCGCAGGTCAGGCAGTCGAGCGGGTGGTCGGAGATATAAAGCTCCATCACTCCGCGGCGGATGCGGGCCACCTCGTCGGTCTGGGTGCGGACCACCATCCCCTCGGCCACCGGCGTGGTGCAGGAGGCGGGCGTGCCGCGCATCCCCTCGATGGCGACGACGCAGAGCCGGCACGAGCCGAAGGCGGTGACGTGATCGGTGGCGCAGAGCTTCGGGACCGAGATCCCGGCCTCGGCGGCGGCGCGCATGACGCTGGTGCCGGCCGGGACGGTCACGGCGATGCCGTCGATGGTCAGCGTCACCTCGATGTCCGACCGCGAGGCGGGGGTGCCCATGTCGCGGGTCCAGTCGGCGGGGGGGATGACGAAGTCCTTCATTCCGCAGCCTCCTGTGCGGCGCGAGCGGTGAAATCCTCGGGCCAGTGGGTCAGCGCCGACATCACCGGATAGGGCGCAAAGCCCCCCAGCGCGCAGAGCGAGCCCCATTTCATCGTGTGGCAGAGGTCGGTCAGCACCGGGATCATGCCCGTGTCGCCGGCCGCGATCCGGTCGATCGTCTCGACCCCGCGGACCGAGCCGATCCGGCAGGGGGTGCATTTGCCGCAGGATTCGATGGCGCAGAACTCCATCGCAAAGCGGGCCTGCGCGAGCATGTCGGCGGTGTCGTCGAAGACCACGATGCCGGCGTGGCCGACCAGCCCCTCCTGCCCCGCGAACTCCTCGTACCCGAAGGGGGTGTCGAAGAGCGCGGGCGGGAAATAGGCGCCCAGCGGGCCGCCCACCTGCACCGCCTTGACCGGCCGCCCCGAGGCGGTGCCGCCGCCGATCCCCTCGACGATCTCGCCGAGCGTCAGGCCGAAGGCGACCTCGTAAAGCCCGCCGTGGCGGACGTTGCCCGCGATCTGCAGCGGCATGGTCCCGCGCGACCGGCCGATGCCGTGGGCGGCATAGGCGGCGGCGCCGTGGGCCATGATCCACGGCACGGTGGCGAGCGAGAGCACGTTGTTGACCACCGTGGGGCGGCCCATGAACCCCTCGAGCGCCGGGATCGGCGGCTTGGCGCGGACGATGCCGCGCTTGCCCTCGAGGCTGTTGAGAAGGCTCGTCTCTTCGCCGCAGACATAGGCGCCGGCGCCGACGCGGACCTCGATGTCGAAGGCCAGCCCCGAGCCGAGGACGTCCGGCCCCAGCACCCCCGCGTCGCGGGCAAGGCGGACCGCCGCCTCGATCACCCGGATCGCGTCAGGGTATTCGCTGCGCAGGTAGATGAAGCCCCGGGTCGCGCCGACGGCCACGGCGGCGATCGCCATGCCCTCGATCAGCACGAAGGGGTCGCCCTCGATCAGCATCCGGTCGGCGAATGTGCCGCTGTCGCCCTCGTCGGCGTTGCAGACGATGTATTTCTGCGGCCCCGCGGCGCGGGCGACGGTGGCCCATTTGATGCCGGTCGGGAAGCCCGCCCCGCCGCGGCCGCGCAGGCCCGAGTCGGTGATCTCGGTCACGATCCGGTCCGGCGCGGCGAGCGCGGCGTGCAACCCCGCGAGACCGCCCTGCGCCTCGTATTCGGCCAGCGACAGCGGGTCGATCACCCCCACCCGGGCAAAGGTCAGCCGCGTCTGCGCCGCCATCCACGGCAGCGCCTCGACCGGGCCGAGCGCCAGCGGATGATCCGCCCCCTCGTCCTCGAACAGCCCCGGCACGGCCTCGGGCGTCATCGGGCCGAAGCCCATCCGCACCCCGTCCCGCTCGACCTCGACCAGCGGCTCAAGCCAGACCATCCCGCGCGAGCCGTTGCGGATTAGCGTCAGCGGCTCGCCCCGGCGCGCCGCCTCGGCGCGGACCGCCTCGGCCACCGCATCGGCGCCGAGCGCGCGGGCGGCGGCGTCGCCGGGCACCCAGACCCGCATCACGCCCGCCCCCCGGCCAGCGCCAGCAGCCCCGCCGCCGTGGCCCGCCCGACCAGCCGGTCGTCGAACTGCGCCGCCGGCCCGCAGGCGCAGAGCCCGAGGCAGAACACCGGCTCGAGCGTCAGCGCCCCGTCGCCCGAGGTCTGGTGCCAGTCGAGCCCCAGCGCCACGCGCAACTGGTCGGCCAGCGCGTCGGCGCCCACCGACTGGCAGGCCTCGGCCCGGCAAAGGCGCAGCACGTGGAGGCCGGCGGGGGCGGCGCGGAAATCGTGGTAAAAGCTGACGACGCCGTGAACCTCGGCCCGGCTCATCGCCAGCGCCTGGCCGATCAGCGGCTGGGCCGCCTCGGGGATGAAGCCGAACTCGGCCTGCACGTCGTGCAGGATCGGCAGCAGCGGCGCCTCGCGCCCGGCGTGGCGGGCGATGATCGCCTCGATCCGCGCGGCGCTCTCGGGGTCGAGGGGGCGGGCGCGGGGCTGGTTCGGCAGCACGGGGACCGGGTCGGTCGGTGCGGGATCGGGGTTGGCTGGCATCGTGGCTCCGCAATCGGTGACGCAGGGTAACGCCCGAGCGATAGAGCAATCAATCTGAAACCATCGTCTTACGATAGACGAAAGCTATCGGCCGAGGCCGTCCGTGCGACCTGCACCAGCGCCTCGACCAGCGGCGGCTGCGGCGCGCGGTCGGCCACGACGAGTCCCACCGCGTGGCCCGCCCCGCCGGTCAGCGGCCGCGCCGTCACCCCTCGCGGCAGCGGCAGGCCTTCGGCCAGCGCCTGCGGCAGGATCGCGGCCCAGGCGCCCGTGGTGACATGGGACAGGATCGCCAGCATCGAGTTCGATTCGACCCGCGGCGCGGCGGGCACGCCCACCTGCGCCAGCTCGCCCGCGACGATCCGGCGGTTCTGCATGTCGGGCGTCAGCAGGCACAGCGGCCGGGTCGCCGCCTCCTCCCAACTCGCCGGGTCGGTGCGGGCCGAGCGATCCACGAGGCACAGCGTCTCGACGAACAGCGGCACGGTCTGGACCCGCCCGAGCGCCGGGGCGTCGAGGTAGCTGACCCCGGCATCGAGTTCGAGCGCGGCGATCTGGTCGCGGATCTCGTCGGCCGAGCGCGACAGGATCGCGACCTCCGCCCCCGGGTGGCGGGCGAGGAACGGCGCGGTCAGCCCGGCAATGCGCGGCATGGCGGTCGGGATCACCCCCAGCCGCAGCCGCCCGGTCACGCCGGTGCGGCGGGCCTTGAGCTCAGCCTGCATGGTGCGCGCGTCGCCGACGATCCGCCGCGCCCAGTCGAGCACCCGCTCACCCTCGGGCGTCAGGCCGCGATAGCGCGACCCCCGCCGCACGAGCTGCACCCCAAGCTGATCCTCGAGCGCCTTGAGCGCCGAGGACAGCGACGGCTGGGTGATCCCCAGTTCCTCGGCGGCGCGGCCGAAATGCTCGGTCCGCGCCAGCACCATGAACATGGCGAGGCGGTCGATCATCGGCGCCCCGCCGGGCGCGTCTTTCTGGCGTCAATGCGCCGGGGTCCGGGGCAGCGCCCCGGTCCGGCGGCAGCGTCCGCGCGGGTCAGATCAGCTCGACCGACCAGCGCTCGATCACCGTGTTGGCGAGCAGCGTCTCGCACATCCGCCCCACCTCGGCCTCGGCCGCGGCAGGGTCGGTCGCCTCGAGGTCCAGCTCGATCACCTTGCCCTGCCGGACCCCGGTGACGCCCGAGAACCCGAGGCTGCCCAGCGCGTGGCGGATCGCCTCGCCCTGCGGGTCCAGAACGCCGTTCTTCAGCATGACGGTGACGCGGGCTTTCATCGGTTTCCCCTCAGTTGATGAGCGTCGGCTTGACCGGCGCGGCCGCCGGCATGACGCCGAGGCGGCGGGCGACCTCGGTATAGGCGTCGGTAAGGTTGCCGAGATCGCGCCGGAACACGTCCTTGTCGAGCTTCTGCCCGGTCTTCATGTCCCACAGCCGGCAGCTGTCCGGGCTGATCTCGTCGGCCACCACGAGGCGCATGAAATCGCCGTCCCAGATCCGCCCGATCTCGATCTTGAAGTCGATGAGCTTGATGCCGACCCCGTAGAACACGCCGGACAGGAAGTCGTTGACCCTGAGCGCGAGGCTGATGATGTCGTCCAGATCCTGCTGGCTCGCCCAGCCGAAGGCGATGACGTATTCCTCGCTGACCATCGGGTCGCCGAGTTCGTCGTTCTTGAAGCTGTATTCGACGATCGGGCGGGGCAGCTGGGTCCCCTCCTCCATCCCCAGCCGCTTCGCCAGCGAGCCTGCGGCAAAGTTGCGCACGATCACCTCGAGCGGGATGATCTCGACCTGCCGGATCAGCTGCTCGCGCATGTTGATGCGGCGGATGAAGTGGGTCGGCACGCCGATGTTGCCCAGCCCCTGCATGAAATACTCGGACAGGCGGTTGTTCAGCACGCCCTTGCCCTCGATCACCGCCTTCTTCTGGGCGTTGAAGGCGGTGGCGTCGTCCTTGAAGTACTGGATGAGGGTACCGGGCTCGGTGCCCTCATACAGGATCTTGGCCTTGCCTTCGTAAACCTTCTTGCGCCGCGGGGCCATGATCGCGCCTTTCGTCCTGGGCTAGGGCAGAGTGTCGCGTCCCCCATAGCGCCGAACCCCGCAGGGGGGCAATACGGGCCGGGGATGCCCGGCGGGCAATACGGGGTTGCGGGACCGCGCCCGCGCGCGCATATGGGGCGCGACCCCAAACCCGGAGGCCATGATGACCACTTTCGACGACCGCGAGCGTTCCTACGAGGCCAAGTTCGCCCATGACGCCGATCTGCGCTTCAAGGCCGAGGCGCGCCGCAACCGCCTGCTCGGCGAATGGGCGGCGGGGCTTCTGGGAAAGACCGGCGATGAGGCGCGCACCTATGCGCTGACCGTCGTCACCTCGGACTTCGAGCAGCCGGGCGAGGACGACGTGTTCCGCAAGGTGGCGGGCGACCTGGCCGGCAAGGCCGACGAGGCGACCGTCCGCGCCAAGATGGCCGAGCTGCGCGCCGAGGCCCGCCGTCAGGTCGTGGACGAGGCCTGAGCCCCAGCACCCGCGCGGACGAACCCGAGGGGGCCCTTGCGGCCCCCTTTTTCGTGCCGCGGGTCAGGCCACCCCCGCGGCGTGCTCGACCCGCGGGTAGAGCCGCGCCATCGCGAGCCCGCGGGTGGCGTTCAGGATCATCAGCGCCGCCCACAGCCCGTGGTTGCCCATCAGCGGCGGCAGCACCAGCAGCGCCACGACATAGACCGCCACCGACTGGATCATGGCGACCCGCATCTCGCGGGTGCGGGTGGCACCGATGAAGATGCCGTCGAACATCCAGCTGGCGATGCCGATGGCGGGGGCGAGGATCAGCCACGGCAGGCTGTCGCGCGCCGCCGCCCGGACCTCGGGCGAGGTGGTCAGCAGCTCGATGATCGCCCCGCCGCCCGCGGCAAAGACCAGCCCCATCGCCAGCGCCCCGCCCACGCCCCATTGCGAGGTCAGCACCGCCGCCCGCCGCACCCGGTCCGGCCGTCGCGCGCCCACCGCCTGCCCGACCAGCGATTCGGCAGCGAAGGCAAACCCGTCAAGGGCATAGGCGGTGATCTCGAGAAACTGCATCAGCACCTGGTTGGCGGCGAGCGTCACGTCGCCCTGCCCCGCGCCGAGGAAGACGAAGGTGGTGAAGCTCGCCTGCAACAGCACCGAGCGGACCATGATGTCGCCGTTGACCGCCACCATCCGCCGCAGCACGTCCCCGGCCCACAGCCCGCCATGCGCCAGCCCCGCCCGGATCGCGTCGCGGGCAAGCCACGCCGCCAGCGCAAAGCCGCAGCTTTCCGCGATCAGCGTCGCCACCGCGACCCCCTGCACCCCCCAGCCGAGGCCAAGCACGAACACGAGGTCGAGGGTGATATTGATCACGTTGATCAGCATCTGCACGCCGAGAATCGCGCGGGTGCGCTCGACCGCGATCATCCAGCCGGTCAGCGCATACATCCCGATGGTGAAGGGCGCGCCCCAGACGCGGATGGCGAGGTACTGCCGCGCCAGCGTCTCGACCTCGGCCGAGGCGGGGGCGAGGCGAAAGGCGCCGGCCACCAGCGGCGCCTGCGCGGCGATCAGCACCAGCCCGGCGACCAGCCCGATGCCCAGCGCCCGGACCAGATGCGCGCCGCTTTCGCCCGCGTCGCCCCCCCCGTGGCTCTGCGCCACCAGCCCCGAGGTGCCCATCCGCAGGAAGCCGAAGATCCAGTAGATCGAGGCGAGGATCACCGCCCCCACCCCCACCGCGCCGATCGGGGCGGCGGCGCCCATCTGCCCCACCACCCCGGTATCGACCGCGCCGAGCAGCGGGATGGTGGCGTTCGACAGCACGATCGGCCCGGCGATGGCCAGCACCCGGCGATGGGTCAGGGGCCGGTCGCCCCCGCCCGCCGCCGTCGCCGCGCCGTCCGGGCCGGGCGTGGCCACGCTCAGCCGCGCGGCATCAGGAAGTGGCCGGTCGCCTGCGCGAAGAGGCGCGCCCGGTTGTCCTGCCACGCCTCGACATGGACGCTCGCGTAGCGCCGCCCCTGCCTGACCACCCGGGCGCGGGCATAGGCGTCGCGCGCCAGCCCCGAGCGCAGGTAGTCGACGCTGAAGTCGATGGTCTTGGGCAGCCGCGGCAGGGTCTCGGGGCGCTCGGGGTCGGGGGCGACGCGCCCGGCCTCGAGATCGCCCCACATCGCGGCCCAGGTCAGCTCGACGATGGCGGTCGTCTCGAGGAACGCGGCCGTGGCCCCGCCGTGCAGCGCCGGCAGCATCGGGTTGCCGATCAGCCGCTCGGCAAAGGGCAGCGTCGCGGTCAGCTCATCCCCGCGGCGGTCGAAGCGGATGCCCAGCCACGCGGCATAGGGCATCCCGTTGACCAGCGCGCCCAGCGCCATGTCCCGGCGCGCCTTGAGCTGCGCCAGCGGCTCGTTGCGGTCCCCGGTCATCGCTGCCACTCGACGGTGAAGCTGCCGGTCGCGGTGGCGACGGGGGGCCCGTCGGTGCCGTCATGGGCGACGGCGCGCACGAACGCGACCGCGCGCGCCATGTGGAAGCACTCGGCGCGGGTCCGCACCGCCTGCCCCGGCGCGGCCGAGCGCAGGTAGTCGATCCTGAGGTCGATGGTGGCGGTCGTGGCCGGGCGGTTCGGGTGAACCAGCACCGCGCCCCCGCAGCAGGTGTCCATCAGCGCCGAGACCACGCCCCCGTGCAGCACGCCCGTCGCCGGGTCGCCGACGAACTCGGCCCGCCAGGGCATCTCGAGCTCGACCATCCCGGGGGCGGCATCGACCACCCGCATCCCCAGCGCCTCGGCGTGGGGCACGACGTCAAGGAAGCGCTGCATCATCTCGCGCGGGTCGGCGGCACCGCCGCTGTCGGGCAAAAGCTCCATGTCCGCGGGTGTCCTCTCGTCCTGGGGCCGTGGGTCCTGCGATCAGTGCCCCGTCCCGGCGCCGCCCGCAAGCCGGGGCGGCACTGCGGCATGGGCTTGCGCCCGGCGCCGCATCAGCGGAAAGGTTGAGGTCGCGGGCCGGCCACGCTAGGCTCGCTCATCGGTCACGGGGACGCACGGATGCACGACGAATCCTACATCAGTTTCAAGGATATGTGCGCCATGTTCGACGTCACCCCGCGGACGTTGCGCTACTACGAATACATCGAGCTGCTCAGCCCCCGCCGCGAGGGCCGGGCGCGCTGGTACGGCCCGCGCGAGATCGGGCGCATGAAGCTGATCATGCGCGGCCGCCGCTTCGGCTTCTCGCTCGAGGACATCCGCCAGTGGCTGCTGATCTATCAGCAGAAGGGCACCCGGGCGCAGTACGAGGTGTGGGTCGACCTGGCGACGCGGCAGCTCGACGCGATGGCGACCCAGCGCGACGAGATCGAGGCGGCGATGGCCGACCTCAGGACGCTTCGGGACGAGACGCAGCGTCTCATCGCCGGGCTGGACGACGAACCCGGGCGCGACGCGCCCGAGGCCGACCCGGACAAGGGCTGACAACGCCCTGATCCGGCTTGTCTTTTGGCGGCCGGGACGACCCGCCGCGGACTCCGGCCCGGCCCGCCGCGGGGCCTCAGGCCGGGGCGCCGCGGGGGCCGGGGGTTGACGCAGCGTCCGCTCTAGGCCGACGGGGTCCGCGCCTATACGTCAGTCCGAGCGCAACGGGACCGGCATGGGGAGGATGGGGCCAGCGATGCGGGACGACGATCTTCTGACCATCGGCCAGATGTGCGAGACGTTCGGCGTCACCCCGCGGACCCTGCGGTTCTACGAATCCCGGAAGCTGATCACGCCCCTGCGCCAAGGCCAGCTTCGGCTGTATTCGCGCCGCGAGCGCGGGCGGCTGACGCTGATCCTGCGCGGCCGCCGCTTCGGCTTTTCGCTCGACGAGATGGGGCGGCTGCTCGATCTCTACGAGCCCGCGGGGGACAACGCCGCCCAGCTGCGCGCGACGGTCGACATCGCCCGCCGGCGCCTGGCCGAGATCCGGCTGCAGCACGAAGAGCTGCTGGACATCATCGAAGACCTCGAGGCGCGGGTCCGCGCCACCGACGAGATGCTCGCCCGATCCGGCGCGCACTCATCCGATCAACCCGTCAAGGACGAGCCATGACCATTTACAACGCCCCCACCCGCGACATGGACTTCCTGCTGCATGACGTGCTGCAGGTCTCCGGCGCCGATCTGCCCGGCTATGCCGAACTGGACCGCGACTTCACCAGCGCCATCCTCGAAGCGGCGGGGCAGCTGGCCACCGACATGCTCGCGCCGCTGAACCTGCCGGGCGACCAGCAGGGCTGCAAGCTCGAGAACGGCGTCGTGCGCACCCCCGAGGGCTACAAGGCGGCCTTCGAGGCGGTGAAGGAAGGCGGCTGGACCGGGCTCGACTGCGACCCCGCGTATGGCGGCCAGGGGATGCCCTACGTCATGGGCGTGGCGGCGGGCGAGATCTTCGTCTCGGCCAACATGGCCTTCAACATGTACCAGGGCCTGACCCACGGCGCCTACTCGGCGATCCACGCCCACGGCACCGAGGACCAGAAGCAGACCTACCTGCCCAAGATGGTGTCGTGCGAGTGGACCGGCACCATGAACCTGACCGAGCCGCATTGCGGCACCGACCTCGGGCTGCTGCGCACCAAGGCCGAGCCGCAGGACGACGGCAGCTACCTGATCACCGGGCAGAAGATCTTCATCTCGGCCGGCGACCATGACCTGAGCGAGAACGTCATCCACCTCGTGCTCGCCAAGGCGCCGGGCGGCGGCGAGGGCACCAAGGGCATCTCGCTCTTCATCGTGCCGAAGTTCCTCGTGAACGAGGACGGCTCGCTGGGCGAGCGCAACGGCGTCTCGGTCGGCGCGCTCGAGCACAAGATGGGCATCCACAGCAACGCCACCTGCGTCATGAACTATGATGCGGCCAAGGGCTGGCTGCTCGGCGACCTGCACAAGGGCATGCGGGCGATGTTCACGATGATGAACGAAGCCCGCGTCGGCGTCGGCCTGCAGGGCTACGCGGTGGCCGAGGCCGCCTATCAGAACGCCGTCGCCTACGCCAAGGACCGGCTGCAGGGCCGCGCCGTGACCGGCGCCGAGAACCCCTCGGGCCCGGCTGATCCGCTGATCGTGCACCCCGACATCCGCCGCGCGCTGATGGACCAGAAGTCCTTCCTCGAGGGCGCCCGGGCGCTGACCTTCTGGGGCGCGAACCTGATCGACCGCGGCCACAACGGCGATGCGGCGGCCGAGGGGCTCGTGTCGCTCTTGACCCCGGTCATCAAGGGCTTCCTGACCGACAAGGGCTTCGACAGCGCCGTGCAGGCCCAGCAGGTCTACGGCGGCCACGGCTACATCGAAGAACACGGGATGTCGCAGTTCGTCCGCGATGCCCGGATCACGATGATCTATGAAGGCGCCAACGGCGTGCAGGCCCTCGACCTCGTCGGCCGCAAGCTGGCGCAGGACGGCGGCAAGCACGTCATGGCGTTCTTCGAGGAGCTGAAGGGCTTCATCAAGGCGAACGAGGGTGACGCGGCGCTGAAGGCCGACTTCCTCGACCCGCTCAAGGCGGCGTCGAAGGACCTGCAGGCGGCGGCGATGTTCTTCATGCAGAACGGGATGAAGAACCCCAACCACGCGCTGGCGGGCTCGTACGACTTCATGCACCTCTTCGGCCACACGGTGCTGGGCTACATGTGGGCGCGGATGGCGGTCGCGGCGCAGAAGGCGCTGACCGAGGGGACCGGCGACGCCGATTTCCTGAACACCAAGCTCGCCACCGGCCGCTACTACATGAAGCGGCAGCTGCCGATGACCGCGACCCACCTCGCGCGGATCGAGACCGGCGCCGACCCGGTCATGGCGCTGACGGCGGACCAGTTCTGATGCGCCAGCGGCGCGCCCTGCCCGGCGCGCCGCGCCTGCCCCGCCTGCCGGATGCCTCCGGCGGGAATATTCGGGCAGGAAAGACCCCCGCCGTGCGGCAAGGCGCGGCGACCATGTTGCGCCTGCGGCCGGTTGCGGCCCCCGGCCCCGCGCGGCCATCGGCATCAGTGGCGGGACGGGGGGCTTTCTCCCTTGGCGGTCATCGGCTTCCCAGCCTGTACCGCCACGTCAGGCTCGCAGCGAGAGGTTGAGATCGGGTTAACTCGCCCCATTCTCTCTTGCAGAAATATCCCGCGGGGGTCCGGGGGCGCGAAGCCCCCGGTCCGGCCGACCCCACCGATCCGACGCGCCGGCCACCCGCGCGCATTCCAGGAGGACCCCAGGAGGACTCATGACCGAAGCCTATATCTTTGACGCCGCCCGCACCCCGCGCGGCAAGGGCCGCCCCGACGGCAGCCTGCACGAAGTCACCTCGCTGGCGCTCTCGGCGCGCCTTCTCGACGCCGTCAAGGAACGCAACGGCCTCGAGGGCCATGCCGTCGAGGACGTGATCTGGGGCAACGTCACCCAGGTCATGGAACAGGGCGGCTGCCTCGCCCGCTCGGCCGTGCTGCTGTCGGACCTCGACGAGTCGATCCCCGGCCTGTCGATCAACCGCTTCTGCGCGAGCGGCATGGAGGCGGTGAACCTCGCCGCCAACCAGGTCAAGGCGGGCGCGGGCCAGGCCTACATCGCCGGCGGCGTCGAGATGATGGGCCGCGTCGCCATGGGCTCGGACGGGGCCGCGATCGCGGTCGACCCGAGCCTGGCGATGAAGACCTATTTCGTCCCGCAGGGCATCTCGGCCGACATCATCGCCACCGCATACGGCTTCACCCGCGAGGAGGCTGACGCGCTGGCCGTCGAATCCCAGCGCCGCGCCGCCGAGGCCTGGGCCGAGGGCCGGTTCGCCAAGTCGATCGTGCCGGTCAAGGACCAGAACGGCCTGACCATCCTCGACCGCGACGAATACATGCGCCCCGGCACCACGGTCGAGGACCTCGCCAAGCTCAAGCCCAGCTTCAAGGACATGGGCGAGGTGATGCCGGGCTTCGACAAGGTGGCGATGCTGAAATACCCGCATCTCGACCACATCAACCACATCCACCACGCGGGCAACTCGTCGGGGATCGTGGACGGTGCCGCCGCCGTGCTGATCGGTTCCAAGGAATGGGGCGAGGCGATGGGCCTCAAGCCCCGCGCCCGCATCCGCGCCACCGCCAAGATCGGCACCGACCCGACGATCATGCTGACCGGCCCGGTGCCGGTGACCGAGAAGATCCTCAAGGACTCGGGCATGTCGATCGGCGACATCGACCTCTTCGAGGTCAACGAGGCCTTCGCCGCGGTCGTCCTGCGCTTCATGCAGGCCTTCCAGGTCTCGCCCGACAAGGTGAACGTGAACGGCGGCGCGATGGCGCTGGGTCACCCGCTGGGCGCCACCGGCGCGATCATCATCGGCACGCTGCTCGATGAGCTCGAGCGCCGCGATCTCTCGACCGGCCTCGCCACCCTTTGCATCGCGTCCGGCATGGGCGCGGCCACCATCATCGAGCGGGTGTGACACCATGACCGATTTCACCATGAAGACCGACGCCGACGGCGTCGCCATCATCACCTGGGACGTGCCCGGCAAGTCGATGAACGTGCTCAGCGAGGCGGGCATCCGCGAGCTGGACGGGCTGGTCGACCAGGCGCTGGCCGACGACGCCGTGAAAGGCGTCGTCATCACCTCGGGCAAGCCCGACTTCGCGGCCGGCATGGACCTGAACGTCATCGGCGCCATGAAGGACGCCGGCGGCGCGCAGGCGGTGTTCGACCTCGTGATGCAGCTGCACGCCGTACTGCGGAAGATCGAGCGCGCGGGCATGGACCCCAAGACGCTCAAGGGTGGCAAGCCGATCGCCGCCGCCCTGCCCGGCACCGCGCTGGGGATCGGGCTGGAGCTGCCGCTCTCGACCCACCGCATCTTCGCGGCTGACAACCCCAAGGCCAAGATCGGCCTGCCCGAGATCATGGTCGGCATCTTCCCCGGCGCCGGCGGCACCACGCGCCTCGTGCGCAAGCTCGGCGCCATGCAGGCCGCGCCGCTGCTGCTGGAGGGCAAGCTGAATGACCCGGCCAAGGCCAAGGCCGCCGGGATCATCGACGAGGTGGTGGCCGATCCGGTCGCCGCGGCCAAGGAGTGGGTGCTCAAGGCCACCGACGCCGACATCGTCAAGCCGTGGGACGCCAAGGGCTACAAGATGCCCGGCGGCACCCCCTATCACCCGGCGGGCTTCATGACCTTCGTCGGCGCCAGCGCCATGGTGCACGGCAAGACGCTGGGCGTCTATCCGGCCGCCAAGGCGCTGCTCTCGGCGGTCTACGAGGGCGCGCAGGTGCCGTTCGACACCGCACTCAAGATCGAGGCGCGCTGGTTCACCAACGTGCTGATGAACCCCTCGTCGGGGAACATGATCCGCTCGCTCTTCATCAACAAGGAAGCGCTGGAAAAGGGCGCCAACCGTCCTGACGTGCCGGACGAGAAGGTGAAGAAGGTCGGCATCCTCGGCGCCGGCATGATGGGCGCGGGCATCGCCTATGTCTCGGCCATGGCGGGGATCGAGGTGGTCCTCATCGACGCCAAGCAGGAAGCCGCCGACAAGGGCAAGGCCTACTCGACGGGCCTCCTCGACAAGGCGATCAGCCGCAAGAAGTCGACCGAAGAGAAGAAGGCCGAGGTTCTGGGCCGCATCACCGCGACGACCGACTATGCCGCGCTGGAAGGCTGCGACCTGATCGTGGAAGCGGTGTTCGAGGACGTGGGCGTCAAGGCCGACGTCACCAAGAAGGCCGAGGCGGTGATCCCCGCGACCGCGATCTTCGCCACCAACACCTCGACCCTGCCGATCGGCGAGCTGGCCAAGGCCAGCACCCGCCCCGAGCAGTTCATCGGCATCCACTTCTTCTCGCCGGTGGACAAGATGATGCTGGTCGAGATCATCAAGGGCGCCCAGACCGGGCCGCGCGCGGTGGCCAAGGCGCTCGACTTCGTGCGCCAGATCCGCAAGACCCCGATCGTCGTGAACGACGCGCGGTTCTTCTACGCCAACCGCTGCATCATCCCCTACATCAACGAGGGCATCCGCATGGTCGGCGAGGGGGTGAACCCGACGCTGATCGAGAATGCCGCCAAGATGATGGGGATGCCGCTCGGCCCGCTGCAGCTCGTCGACGAGACCTCGATCGACCTGGGCGTCAAGATCGCCAAGGCGACCCGCGCGGCGATGGGCGACGCCTATCCCGATGACGCCGTGGACGAGGTGATCTTCGCCATGGCCGACAAGGGCCGCATGGGCAAGAAGGCCAACGCGGGCTTCTACGCCTATGACGAGGCCGGCAAGCGCCAGGGCCTGTGGGACGAGCTGGGCCAGCAGTGGCCGCAGTCGGACGACCAGCCCGAGCTGACCGAGGTCCAGCACCGGCTGATGTTCGCGCAGGCGCTCGAGGCGGTCCGCGCGCTGGAAGCCGGCGTGCTCGAGGACATCCGCGAGGGCGACGTCGGCGCCATCCTCGGCTGGGGCTTCGCGCCGTGGTCGGGCGGGCCGTTCGGCTGGCTGGACATGCTGGGCGCCGAGCGGGCGGCCGCGATTGCCGACCAGCTGACCGAGGCGCATGGCGAACGCTTCGCCACCCCGCCGCTGCTGCGCGAGATGGCCGAAAAGGGCGAGACCTTCTACGGCCGCTTCGGACCCAAGGCCAAGGCCGCGGCCTGAGCCGCGGAAGGCCGGGCGAGACCGCCCGGCCTGCCTCCGGCGGGGATATTTAGACAAGAGAGAACACCGCCGCGGGGGCCCCTCGCGGCGGTGTCGTCATTTCGGCTCGATGAGTTCGCGGCTTGTTGCGGCGCCCGAAGCGGGCGCGCGGAGCAACTCCCCCTCGGGCTGGACCCAAATATCCCGCGGGGGTCCGGGGGCGCGAAGCCCCCGGTGGCGCGGCGTCAGCCCAGCCCCTCGGCGGCGAAGAGCGCGCGCACATCGGCCTCGGGGCGGGCGCCGACATGGGTGATGACCTCGGCGGCGGCGATGCAGCCCATCCGACCCGCCTCGGCCAGCGGGCGGCCCGTCGCCAGCCCGTAGATCAGCCCGGCGGCGAACTGGTCCCCTGCCCCGGTTGCATCGACCGGCGTGACCCGGTGGACCGGCGCCATCACCCGCTCGCCCCCGCGGATCAGGATCGCATCCTCGCCCGAGCGGGTGCAGACCACTGTCTCGCAGACCGCCGCGGCCTCGGCCAGCGCCCGCTCGAGGTCGTCGGTCTGATAGAGCGCCTGCCACTCATGGACATTGCCGATGACGTAATCCATCGGCCCGGCGACGAGGCGGCGAAAGTCGTCACGGTGGCGATCGACGCAGAACGGGTCCGAGAGCGCGATCCCGGCCTTGCCGCCGGCCGCGTGGCAGGCCTCGGCGGCCTTGAGGAACGCCGCCTTGCCCTGGTCCTTGTCGAAGAGATAGCCCTCGAGAAAGAGCCACGTCCCGCCCGCAAACAGCGCCGGATCGACGTCCGCCGGGCCCAGCTCGGCCGAGATGCCGAGATAGGTGTTCATCGACCGCTCGCCGTCCGGCGTCACGCAGATGATCGAGCGCGAGGTCGGCAGCCCTCCCTCGTCCGCACCGCCCACGTCGCGGGGCGGGTTCACGAAGTCGGTGCCGTCGGCCGCCATCTCATGCGCATAGGCCTGCCCCAGCGCGTCGTCCGCGACGCGGCCGATGAAGGCCGTGGCCAGCCCCATCCGCCCCAGCCCGGCCAGCGTGTTGGCGACTGAGCCGCCGGGGATCAGGCGCGAGCGTGCCGCCGCGCCCTCGCGCGCCGCCATCAGCGCCTCGGCGCGGTCGCGGTCGATGAGCTGCATGATCCCCTTCTGCACCCCGAGCTCGGCCAGTTCGGCGTCCGTGGTGGAGGCGATCACGTCCATGATGGCGTTGCCGATGCCGATCACCTGATAGGCCATGCGCTGTCCTTTCGCGTTGCTGGCAGCGCTTAAACCGGGGATCGCGGGACCCGACAAGGGCTCACGCGGGGGCTCACGCGGGGTCGGTGGTCTTCGGCTCGTAGGGGCAGAGATCGGCGATCGGGCAGATCGTGCAGCGTGGCCGCCGGGCCTGGCAGATGTGGCGCCCGTGGAGGATCAGCCAGTGGTGGGCGTTCTGCTGGTAGGGGGCGGGCACGTTGTCCTCGATGGCGCGCTCGACCTCGGCCTCGTCGCGGCCCGGCGCGATATGCGTGCGGTTCGAGACGCGGAAGATATGCGTGTCCACCGCCTGCGCGGGCAGGCCCCAGATGCAGTTCAGCACCACGTTGGCCGTCTTGCGCCCCACCCCCGGCAGCGCCATCAGCGCCGCGCGGGACGAGGGCACCTCGCCCCCGTGCCGCTCGATCAGAAGCTGCGAGAGGGCGACGGCATTGCGCGCCTTCTGCCGGTAGAGGCCGATGGTGCGGATCTGCGCCTCGACCCCCTCGACCCCCAGCGCCACCATCGCCTGCGGCGTGGGCGCGGCGGCGAACAGCCCCGGCGTCGCCTTGTTCACCCCTGCATCCGTCGCCTGCGCCGACAGCGCCACGGCGATCAGCAGGGTGAAGGCGTCGGTATAGTCGAGTTCGGTCACCGGGTCCGGGTTCGCGTCCGCGAAGCGCGCGAAGACCTCGACCTGCCGGGCATAGGGCAGCGCCGCGGGCAGCCGCCCGGTGGGCGCGTGCCGGGCCGCACCACGGCGGGATCGGGCGGGATCGAGAGCCATGCCCGCGGTGATGCCGCGGCCGCGGCCAGGACGCAAGCGCCGTGCGGCCGGCGGAGCCCTGCATGTCACACCCGCGATCACGCCCCCTCGCGCGGGCGTGGTGGATTTTGGACGACAGGTCAGGGACTTCCGGCCCGCGGCCTTGCGCCATGATGGAACCGGCGCGATACACCCCCCGTTTCTCGGCTGACCGGTGTCGGGGTGCGTCCTGCGCCCGGGCTCTGCCACGGCCAAACACGAAAGGATAGGACATGACTGTTCGCGTGACCCTGATCGCCGCCACTGCCGCGCTGACCGCGCTGGCGGGCTGCGCCACCGACCCCTACGGGCAGCCGACCCAGATGAACCGCGCCCAGCAGGGCGTGCTGGCCGGGGCCGCCGCCGGCGCGCTGTACGGCGCGGTGCGCGACGACGACAAGAACAACCGCAGCAGCGACATCATCAAGGGCGCCATCGTCGGCGGTGCGGCGGGCGGCCTCGTCGGCTCGGCGCTTGACGCGCAGGCCCGCGCGCTGCAGGGCACCATGACCACGCCGGGCGTGCAGGTCGTCAACACCGGGCAGACGCTGAACGTCACCCTGCCCGAGGGCGTGCTGTTCGCCACCGACAGCGCCGCCGTTTCGGGCCCGGCGCAGAACGACCTGTATGCGCTCGCGCGGAACCTGCAGCAGTACCCGAACTCGACCGTGCGGGTGATCGGCCACACCGACTCGACCGGCCGCGCGGCCTACAACATGCAGCTGTCGCAGCGCCGCGCCCAGTCGGTGGCGGGCATCCTGACCGCCGGCGGCGTCGCCGCGGGCCGGATCGCCACGGTCGGCATGGGCCAGACCGAGCCGGTCGCATCGAACGACACCTCCGCCGGCCGGGCGCAGAACCGCCGGGTCGAGATCGTCATCCGCCCGAACTGATCGGGGCGCCGACAGGACAAAGGAAAACCCCCGGTGGCGACACCGGGGGTTTTCTCTGTCCCTCGCTCTTGACGGCGATCGGATGGGTTTGAGCGGTCAGTTCAGATGACGCGCCACGTCGTCGATGGCCCGGTCGATCCCGGCGGCGCGATCCTGCGCCCCCATCTGCCGGCCAAGGATGTCGGTCGCCGCGGCAACGGCCACCTGCACCGCACGGTCGCGGACGGCGCGCACGGCGTCGTTCTCGGCCGAAGCGATCTGGTCCTGCGCGGCGGCGAGCCGGCGCTCGATCGAGCGCTGCAGGTCCAGCTTGGCCTTTTCGGCCTGCGCCATCGCCTCGCGCTTGGCGTTGGCCACGATCTCCGCGGCCTGGCCCTTCACCTCGCGCTGGCGACGCTCGTAGCCGGCGTAGATGTCTTGGGCCTCATCGCGCAGGCGACGCGCCTCGGCGATGTCGGCCTTGATCGTCTCGGCCCGCTTGTCGAGCAGCTTGGCGACCGCCGACGGCACCCGGAAGTAGAGCAGGATGCCGACGAAGACAAGGAACGCCAGCAGCACGATGAAGTCGGTGTTGCGCAGCGAGAAGAACGGTCCCGAGGCGGCGAGTGCCGGACCGGCGCTCAGCCCGGCGGCGGCAGCGGCGGCCATAGCGATACGGGCGATCATTGCACGGCTCCGTTGATGCGGGCGTCCACGGCGGCGTTGACCGCGGCGGTGTCCGGGGTGGCGCCGAAGGCACGGACCAGCTCGGCCGCCACGTCCTGGGCGACGCTGCGGGCGTCGTTGGCGGCGGACTGGCGGATCTCGCCGATGCGCCGCTCGGATTCGACGGTGCGGGCCGAAATCTCGGCGTCGGCCTTGGCGATGGCGGCCTTGAGCTCGGCGTCGATCTCGGCCTTGTTGGCGGCGACGATCTTGCCGGCCTCGGCGCGGGCGTCGGCCAGCGCCTTGTCATAGGCGGCCTCGGCGTCGCGGGCCTTGCGCTTGAAGTCCTCGGCCGCGGCGAGATCGGCGTTCATCAGCCCCTGACGGTCGCCGATGATGCGCCCGATCCGCGGGATCGCGACGCGCGACAGGATCAGGTAGATCAGAACCAGCGCGACGAGCAGCCAGAAGATCTGGTTGCCGAAGGTCGCAAAGTCGAGCTGCGGCATCCCGGCCGAGGCGGCCGCGTCATGCCCGCCCGCGCCGACCGCATGGGCCGCGTCAGTGCCGGGGACGGCGTGGGTCACGACCGCGGTGTGGCCACCGGGGGTGGTCACGACCTCGGCCGGGGCGACCGGCAGGTGACCGGCGCCCGGCTGGGCCACGGCCGGCGCGTGCTCGGCACCGGTCGCGTTCGGCACCACGATGGCGTCGGTCGCGTGGGTCTGCGCCGCGGGCGAGGCCGCCGCCGCAGGGGGAATGGCGTCCGGCGCAGGCGTCACGGTGACGGCCGGCGCAGGGGTGGTCGTCACCGCGGGCGCGGTGGCGGAAGGCGTCGCGTCACCGAGCGGGACGGTGATCGTCGTGGTGGTCTGTCCGACCGCGGCGGGGGCGGTCTGCTGCAAAAGGCTGATCATGTCCTGTCCCTGGCCGAGCGGTTGGCAATCGGGTGGGGGTCAATGCCCCCACCCAAAAGCAAGGAGTCGCGCCGGGATCAGGCTGCGAACAGCAGCAGCAGGGCGACCAGGAACGAGAAGATGCCCAGCGCTTCCGCAAAGGCCATGCCGATGAACAGCGTGGCGGTCTGCGAGGCAGCGGCCGAGGGGTTGCGCAGCGCGCCCGACAGGTAGTTGCCGGCGACGTTGCCCACGCCCATCGCGGCGCCCGCCATGCCGATGCAGGCGAGGCCCGCGCCCAGGTATTTGCCCAGTTCGGCGTAGGTGGCGACGTTTTCCATGGTATGCTCCTTGAGGCTTTGGAAAGGGTGGAGGGGTTGTCCCGCCGGCGTCAGTGCGCCGGGTGCAGCGCGTCCTTGAGGTACACGCAGGTCAGGATGGTGAAGACATAGGCCTGGATCACGCAGACCAGCACCTCGAGCCCGTACATCCCCACGATGGCGAGGATCGAGATCGGGGCGATCGCGAGGACCGCGGCGAAGGCGGCGAACACCTTGATCACGGCGTGGCCGGCCATGATGTTGCCCGCAAGTCGGATCGAGTGGCTGACGGGGCGGACGAAGTACGAGATCAGCTCGATGATCGCCAGCACCGGGCGCAGCGCCAGCGGCGCCGACTTGACCCAGAACAGTTCGAGGAAATGCGCGCCGTTCTTGACGAAGCCGAGGATCGTCACGCCGAGGAACACGAACAGCGCCAGCACCGCCGTCACCGCGATGTGCGAGGTGGTCGAGAAGGACTTGGGCAGCAGGCCCAGCAGGTTGGCGAAGAGGATGAAGCAGAACAGCGTGAAGACATAGGGGAAGTACTTCAGCCCGTCCTTGCCGGTCACGTCCTCGACCATCTTGTGGACCATGCCGTAGGTCAGCTCGGCCATCGACTGCACGCGGGTCGGGATCAGCGCCCGCCCCGAGGTGCCCGCGACGAACAGCACCCAGATCACCAGCACCGCCAGCATCAGCCACAGCGTCACGTTGGTGGGGGTGTACCAGTGCACCGGCCCGTCACCGAACAGCGGCCGGACGATGAACTGGTCCATCGGGTGAAAGACCAGCCCGGTGGTTTCGCCATGCGCTTCTGTCGCCACGCTCAGTCCCTTTCGTCCTCGTCCGGACCCTCGTCCGGTGCCCTCGTGCCTGTGGCCGGCGGCGGTGCCCCCATCTCGGCGGCAGTCCGCAGCATCGTCCTGACCCCGGCCGCAAAGCCGAGGAAAATGAAGATCACCAGCATGATCGGCGTGGTGCCGAGCAGCCAGTCGAGCCCGTAACCGACGCCGAAGCCGATCACCAGCCCCGCCACAAGCTCGACCACCATGCGCCATGCCTGGTTGGCCTGGTGGAACTTGTCGGCGCCCGGAGTCTCGGGCCGGCGGTCGCGGCCGAGATGCTCGAGCCGTTCCTCCAGTGCCCGAAGGCGGTCCGCATCGCGGCGCGAGGGGCCGTGGTGGCCCGGCTGATCCGCCATCGGAACGCTCCCCGAAAGTTGAGGTGCTGATAGGGAACCGCCGGGCGTGAGTCAACCGCATGCTGCAGCGCCGCAAGTCTTTGAAAACGCTTGACACGCTGCCCCATCGGGTCGCAGTTGCAGCGGCGCGGCGGGCGGTCCATCATTCAACCGAAACGTTGAATCTGGACCCGATGGCCCCCCGCTACGACCTCGACGCGATCTTTGCCGCCCTCGCCGATCCGACCCGGCGGGCGATCCTGTCCATGCTGCTCGAGGATGACATGGCGGTGACCGACGTCGCCGCCCCCTTCGGCATCAGCCTTGCGGCGATTTCCAAGCATCTCGCCACGCTGGCCGCGGCCGGGCTGATCGCGCAGGAACGGCGGGGCCGGATCACCTGGTGCAAGCTCGACCCCGAGGGGATGCGCGCGGCCTCGGTCTGGATGCGCTGCTTCGGCCAGCTCGACCCGGTGGACCTCGACGACTTCGAGCGCTTCCTCGCCGCGGAGCTGGCCGCGGGGCTGTCCGACGACTGACCGCCGGAATGGCAAAGGGCGGGACAGGTTGCCCTGCCCCGCCCGGTCCTGTCGGCTGATCCGGAGATCAGGCCGCGGCGTCGTCGTAGCCGAAGTCCACCACGTCGGTCAGCGGCTCCTGGTCGTGATAGGCGTACATCTGGTCCAGCACCGCCAGCGCGCGGCGGTTCGGCAGATGGCGCACGGGCGCGGGCTGGGCCACCGGCGCGGCCTTGATGGCGTGGTCGGCCAGCAGGTCCATCATCGAGTCGGGGCGGTCGGCGAAGTCTTGGTCGAAGGTCGGGCGGGTCATGGGCGTGGTCCGTTGCAAGAATACCAGTCTCCCCACGGCCAAGATAATGCCGCGCTGCGGCAAAAACGAGAGTGCAGACGCAGCGTCACCCCTGTCCCTTTCGGCAGGGCTGACAGGGAACGGCCGCCCGCCGGGTCTCCGGGGGCGGCCGCAAGGTGGTGCGCTGAGGGTCCGATCAGACCATGCGATCGACCATCAGGTGCTTGATCTCGGCGATGGCCTTGGCCGGGTTCAGCCCCTTCGGGCAGGTGTTGGTGCAGTTCATGATCGTGTGGCAGCGGTAGACCTTGAACGGGTCCTCGAGTTCGTCGAGCCGCTGCCCCGTCGCCTCGTCGCGCGAGTCGATGATCCAGCGATAGGCGGTCAGCAGCGCCGCCGGCCCCATGAAGCGGTCGGCGTTCCACCAGTAGCTCGGGCAGGCGGTCGAGCACGAGGCGCAGAGGATGCACTCGTAGAGCCCGTCGAGCTTCTTGCGGTCCTCGATCGATTGCCGCCACTCCTTGTTGGGCGCGGGCGTGTCGGTCATCAGATAGGGATGCACCGCGGCGTGCTGGGCGTAGAAATGCGTCAGGTCCGGGATGAGGTCCTTGACCACCGCCATGTGCGGCAGCGGGTAGATGTTCACGTCGCCCGCGATCTCGTCCATGCCGTAGATGCAGGCGAGATGGTTGCCGCCGTCGATGTTCATCGCGCAGGACCCGCAGATCCCCTCGCGGCACGAGCGGCGGAAGGTCAGGGTCGGGTCGATCTCGTTCTTGATCTTGATCAGCGCGTCGAGAACCATCGGCCCGCATTTGTCGAGGTCGATCCAGTAGGTGTCGAGGCGCGGGTTTTCGCCCGAGTCAGGGTCGTAGCGGTAGATGTTGAAGCGGCGCAGCCGGGTCGCGCCCTCGGGCTTGGGCCACGTCTTGCCGACCTTGATGCGGCTGTTCTTGGGCAGGGTCAGCTGGACCATGGGGCTTCCTTTCAGGTGGCGGAACGAGGCACGGCGGCCTTGGGGAGGGGTTCGCCGACAAGCGCGGCGAATTCTTCGGGCGGAATGGCGGCGATCATCGCGGCGGTGCGATGGAGGGCTTCGATTTCAGCTGTCGCAACCCCGGGCAGCGCGCGCAGCCGCGCCATTTCGGCGGTGGTGGCCGCCTCGTGGCGCAGGATCGAGGTCTCCTCGACGTCGTTACGGTTATGGCGGCGGTAGAACTGGTTTGTCTGCCTCCACCGAAGCTGACCGGCCGACCTGAAACGGTTGGTACCGCTGCCGCGGCGGCGCTTGAGCAGGAAGTACTCGGGCGAGCGGACGCAGTAATGGTTGATCTGAGCCAGCGCGTGGCCCCTGTCAGCGACCGGAACGGTGCAGTTGCTGCGGCTATTCGCGCCCGCAAGCCACGTTCTGTTTTCGGGATCGTCCGACAGCGGGCCGCCACGGCCGTTCAGGAACATCGCCCCGTCGCCTGCCGAGGACGGGTCGATGGCCGGTCTGTGGAATGAGAGCGGCGCAAACCCCGGGCAGGCGCCGCCCCAGCGAAACAGCGTCTTGACCTGGGTGTTGAGCATCTCACGGCGCAGCGAGGCGCGGGAAAAGGCCGCAGATATATGTCGCCCCCCAAACGTCGCCCGGCCCGCATCCCCGAAAAGCCGCCAATTGATCAGGATTCCCTGCGCATCTCCCAGCCGGGCGATCAGGTCCCCGACCATCCCTGCACCGACGCGCACGTTCAGGAACTCGTCCGCATCCAGCCAGATCGTCCAGGCCCCGTCCGGGATCAGCCGCCTCTGTTTGGCAATCCGCGCGGCGTTGCCCTGGGCCGAGACCCGCTCGGGCGGGGTGTGAAAGTAATACTCGACCTCGCCCGCCGCGGCGAGCGCCTCAAGCAACGCCTCGGTGCCGTCGTCAGAGGCGTTGGCGAAGACAATGATCCGCTCGAACCCGATGACTTTGTGATACGCGATCCACTCAATCAGGAACGTTGCCTCGTTCCGCACCGACGTGAAGAGCACCGTCTCACCAACAGAAGACGGGCGGGCCCCCGATTTGAGGTTTTCGGTTCTAGCCGTCAGCTGGTCCCCCTCGGGGAGGGGTTCTCCCGCGACCGCGGCGCATTCTTCGGGCGGGATGGCGGCGATCATCGCGGCGGTGGGATCCAGGGCGTCGGCCGGCATCGTCTCGCCTGAATTGAGTTGGCGCATCACAGCCCTCCGGTCAGAACGGACAGGCCGCCAGCAGCCGCTCGGCCGGGCGGAACAGGTCGGGGCGTGGCGCCGCGAGGGCGCGCGACACGAGGTCACGGGCGCTCACGCTGCCAGCGACAAGGACGGGTGCAGGCGAATCCCCGTGACCGACGCCGGCGAAATAGTCGCGGAACTTGAACTCGGACAGGTGCGCGCCGGGCTTGAAGCGGACCCAGAGCGCCGGCACGCCCAACGCATGGGCGACGACCAACCCGTGCAGGCTGCTCGACGCCACTGCGCGACAGCGCGCGATGTCGGAGTGCACGGCCTGCACGTCGCGCGCTACATCGATCTTCAGCACCGAGGGGTCGGCAGCGAGCTCGCGGGGGAGGGCATCCGCCTCATGGAAGTGCGCGATGATGCCCAGGTCATGCTCGGGTTCGGCCCGCCGCCCGCCGAGGATGCGATCAATGAGGATGCCCGGGTCGCCATAGATGTCCGGACATTTAACCCCGTTCCGGCTCAACAGCGCGCGAGTACCAGGGCCGCGGACGGCGTGAATCTCGGCCGGGATGCAGGTTGGATGCTGGTCGCTCAGGCTGCCAGAGCCCCAGACCACCGCGCAGCCGGGTTTGTGACCGAGGTGCAGGATACTGCCCACGGTGACGAAATACCGCCCGCGCGCCTGGCCCCCGACCGAGCGGAACAACGGCCGCACCCCTGTCCGCCATTCGTAGATGAGCGGTCCGATCCAGTCTCCGAAGTTGATCGCTCGATCCCACCACCAGAACATCGATCGACGCTGCAACAGCCCGAGCCCCTGCATCGCGCGAACGACCAGCGAGCCGCTTGAAAAATCGCTCGCCCGGGACAAAGTCACATCGGTCATGCCGCGGTGATGGCGGTCACGGCTCATCTCCCCTGCGCGACGACATCGGCATACGACCGCGTCGGCACCTGCCCGGACTGCCGGACGACGCAACGCTTGAACACTTCGGACGGATCGCGCCCCATCACATAGTCCGACGACACCGAGAGCGAGATTCCGGTGTGCGGCCGCACGCGGTGGCCGTCGGTCGCCATGCCGACGCTGATCTCGCCCCGCGGGCCCTTGGCGGCGCGCGCGGAGTCGAGGCAGTTGCGCTCGGCCTGCTGCACCGGCACCGGACCGCACCCGGCCAGCACCAGCGTCAGGCCCAGGGCCGCCGCTCCGATGCGCTGCGCGCCGCCCATGGTCAGGCCAGCGCCCCGGCGCGGGCGATGCACTGCGCGGTTGCGGGCTTCTTGACGATCGCGGCCATCGCGTCGTTGGCGCGCGGGGTGCCGGCGCCGGCCAGCAGTTCGGACTGCTCGGCCATCGTCGCGTTGGCGATCACGCAGTCGGCCATCGGCCCGACGTTGCGGCCCGGATAGCGGCGGGCCAGCTCGGCCGAGACGACCTGCCGGGCCGAGCCTGCGTCCACGGTCCGCACCGGCGGGGTCACTACCACCGGCTGGTTCGGGCGCGGGGTCACCACGACCGGCGCGGTCGGCGCGGGGGTGACCGTCACCGGCGGTGGGGCCGTCGGCGCCGGCACGGCCATCACGCAGCCCGACAGGGCCACGGCCATCCCCAGCGCGGGGAGAAGGGAGAGACGCATCAATATACCCTCGCTTTCGGAGCAATCTTCTTGGGGTCGATCCCGCCATCCTCGAGCGCCGTCAGCGGCTCGAGATGGACGGGGCGATAGGCGAGTTTGACCTCATTTCCATCGATCCACGCAAGCGAATGCTTGCGCCAGTTGGCGTCATCCCGCTCGGGGTAGTCCTCGTGCGCGTGGGCGCCACGGCTCTCCTTGCGCGCCTCGGCCGCGACGATGGTGGCGAGCGCGTTGGGCATGAGGTTGGTCAGCTCCAGCGTCTCCATCAGGTCGCTGTTCCAGATCAGGCTTCGGTCGGTGACCTTGAGGTCGTCCATCTGGCCGGCGATCTCGCGCATCTTCTCGACGCCCTCGGCCAGCGTCTTGTCGGTGCGGAACACCGCGGCGTCGGCCTGCATCGTGCGCTGCATCCGGTCGCGCAGCACCGCGGTCGGCGTGCCGCCCGAGGCATGGCGCAGCGCGTCGAAGCGGCCGAGCGCGCGGTCCACCTCGGCCTGGTTGGTGCCGGGGATCGAGCTCGCGCGGTCGATCACCTGCCCCGCCCGGATCGCCGCGGCGCGACCGAACACCACGAGGTCGATGAGCGAGTTCGACCCCAGCCGGTTGGCGCCGTGGACCGAGGCGCACCCGGCCTCGCCCACCGCCATCAGGCCCGGGAACACCCGGTCGGGATCACCCTGCTCGGGGGCCAGAACCTCGCCCCAGAAGTTCGTCGGGATGCCGCCCATGTTGTAGTGGACCGTGGGCAGGATCGGGATCGGCTCCTTGGTCACGTCGACGCCGGCGAAGATCTTGGCGCTTTCGCTGATCCCCGGCAGACGCTCGTGCAGCGCCTCGGGCGGCAAGTGCTGCAGGTTCAAATGCATGTGGTCCTTGCCGGCCCCCACGCCGCGGCCTTCGCGGATCTCGATGGTGATGCAGCGGCTGACCACGTCGCGGCTGGCGAGGTCCTTGTAGGTGGGCGCATAGCGCTCCATGAACCGCTCGCCTTCCGAGTTGGTCAGATAGCCGCCCTCGCCGCGCGCGCCCTCGGTGATCAGGCAGCCCGAGCCGTAGATGCCGGTCGGGTGGAACTGCACGAACTCCATGTCCTGCAGCGGCAGGCCGGCGCGCGCGACCATCCCGCCGCCGTCGCCGGTGCAGGTGTGGGCCGAGGTGGCGCTGAAATAGGCGCGGCCATAGCCGCCGGTCGCCAGCACCACCATCTTGGCGTTGAAGACGTGGATGGTGCCGTCGTCGAGCTTCCAGCACACGACGCCGGTGCAGCGGCCGTCGGTGATGATCAGGTCAAGGGCGAAGTACTCGATGAAGAACTCGGCCTTTTCCTTGAGGCTCTGGCCGTAGAGCGTGTGCAGGATCGCGTGGCCGGTGCGGTCGGCCGCGGCGCAGGTGCGCTGCACGGGCGGGCCCTCGCCGAACTCGGTCGTGTGGCCGCCGAACGGGCGCTGGTAGATCTTGCCCTCTTCGGTGCGGCTGAACGGCACGCCGTAGTGTTCCAGCTCATAGACGGCCTTGGGCGCCTCACGCGCGAGGTATTCCATCGCGTCGGTGTCGCCCAGCCAGTCCGAGCCCTTGACGGTGTCGTAGAGGTGCCACTGCCAGTTGTCGGGTCCCATGTTCGAGAGCGAGGCGGCGATGCCGCCCTGCGCCGCCACGGTGTGGCTGCGGGTCGGGAACACCTTGGTCACGCAGGCGGTGCGGAAGCCCTGCTCGGCCATGCCGAGCGTGGCGCGCAAGCCCGCCCCGCCGGCGCCCACCACCACCACGTCATAATCGTGAATCTGGGTTTGATATGCGGACATCAGCGCGACCTTCAGTGAACGACGATGGTGGTGACCGGCGCCACCATGGGAGAGAACGCCATCCGCGCCAGCGCATAGACGGCGGCGGCGATGACGGCCCAGCCCAGAAGCTGGGCGACGATCAGCGCGACCTTGCGCTCGGTGTGATCGAGGTAGTCGTCGATCATGATCCGGGTGCCGTTGACGTAGTGCAGCATCCCCACGATCAGGAACAGCGCCGTCACGATGGCCGGATAGGGGCGCGAGAAATACGCCACCACGCCGCCGTGCGGCAGGCCGATGGCGGTGGCGATGACGAAGATGAAGGCCGGCGTCAGCAGCATCAGGGCGACCGAGCTGACGGTCATCGACCAGTGATGGGCGGTGGCCGAGCCGGGGCCGGCGGCGCCGAGGCCGCGGGCTGCCTTGCGGGGGGTCACGAAACGCATGGTGGCTGTCCCCTCAGAACACGAACAGGATGAGCGTCAGGACCGTGAGCACCACGGAACCGACGATGATGAACCAACTGACCTGGTGGGCGTCCTGCCGGTTGAGCAGCAGCCCCGCGTCATAGAAGAAGTGCCGGATGCCGGCGAGGAAGTGGTACCACAGCGCCCAGAGCGAGCCGAGCAGCACCAGATACCCCAGCCACGACCGCACAACCCAGTCGGCCTGCGCGAAGGCGCGCGGCCCGGCGGCGGCCGCGACCAGCCACCAGACGATGAGCAGCAGCCCCGCCAGCATGACCTGCCCGGTGATGCGGGTCATGATCGAGGTGATCGCCGCCATCGGCAGGCGATAGACGCTCAGATGCGGGGAAAGCGGGCGGTTGCCGCGCGGAATGTCACCCATGTGCGCTCCTGTGACGAAAGGCGGCGCGCCCGGTCAGGCTGGCGCGCGGCTGGCGTGAGGTTGAGGCGTTCTGGCCCCCCCTCTGGCACGAGTCACGCAATTCTTCCAGACTCCGCGTGCGCGCCGCGATGTTAGCGCCCGCTGTGATCACGCGGGCGTGGCGTGTGATCACAAGCCTTGCTGCAACTGCACAACCGCCCGCTGCCCGCGGTGGTCCGAGCCGAGCAGCGGCCGCATCGCGGTGGCGGCGGCGGCGCCTTCGGGGACGAGCACGTGGTCGATGGTGATCGGCAGCAACCCCTTGAGATAGAACGACGGCCGCAGCGGCCCGGCGCGGCGTGTGCCGGTCGCCTCGGCCACCCGGCGCACGGTCTGCGAGCCGGGCACGGCGTTGAAGTCGCCGCCGACGATCACCGGCCGGGGCAACTCGGCGAGCCGCGGCAGGATCCGCTCAAGATGACCGCGCAGGCCGAAGGGCCACGGCCAGTGCAGGTGCAGCGAGACCACCGTGACCGGCCCGGCGGGCGACAGGATGCGCGCGGCCACCATGCCGGGGGCCACGTCGCAGACCTCGCCCCCCTCGAAAGGCCAGCGCGACAGCACCGCCACCGCGCCCACGGGATGGGGGGCGCAAACGGCCTGATGCGGATAGGCGTCGGCAAGCGCCGCCGCCACGTGCAGGTTGCGGTCGCTCACCTCCTGCAGCAGCGCGACGTCGGCGCCGCTCGCGCGGATGTCGGCGGCGATGGGGGCCGGGTCGGCGAGGGTGAAGCGCAGGTTCTTCTGATAGACGACCAGCGCCGGCGGGGCGTCGGGCACCGGCAGCGGCCGCGCCGCCCACAGCATCGGCGCCAGCGCCAGCGCCCCTGCCCCGGCGACGATCCAGCCCGCCCGCCCCCGCAACGCGAGCCCCACGGCTAGCAGCACCCCCGCCAGCAGCGGCCGCCCGACCGCGAGCGAGTCGCCCAGCGGGTGCAGCGGCCCGGCATAGGTGGCGGCGAGCAGGGCGAGCGCGAGGCCGAGCGCCAGCCCCGCCAGCCAGCCGCGTCTTACCGCGGGATCACGAACCACGGGATGATCCGGCTGATCTCGGCCCCGCTGAACTGGCGCGGCTTCAACTCGAACAGCGCCATCCGGCCGATCATCTCGGGCTTGCCGGCGAACGCCTCGGCCGCGTGATAGCCGGGCCGGCCCTGGTAATCGTCCCACAGCACCGTGACCGGTGCCGTGATGTTCACCAGCGTTGCGGCAAAGCAGGCGAGGCGGAACCGCCCGTCGATGAACACTAGATCGGGCGCGCCCATCCCAGGGACCGGATCGACCCACGGCGAGAGCGCATAGGCCGGGTAGTTGCGATAGCCCGAGCAGTCCTTTGGGACGCCCCAGCCGCCGACCGGGCCGACATCGATGTGCCGCAGGGTGATCCCCTCGCGCCGGCCGCCCGCCTCGCCCAGCCAGCCCTCGAGTTTCTCAAGCCAGCCGGCGTCGCTCTCGATCCCCAGCAGCGTCGCCTGAGACTCAGCGCTGGCAAACAGGGTCGAGCCGCCGGTGCCGTATTCGACGATCGCCCGCGCGGTCCGATAGGCCGTGCGGACCGCCTCGGCCTCGGCACGCGGCATGTGCAGCTTGGGGGCAGCGGACTCGGTCACGGTTTCATTCATTGCGGCACCAGCGCCCAGTAATCGAGATCCAGCAGCACGTGCGGCGCGTATTTGCCGTCCGCGCCCTTCAGCGTCGTGTCGCCCGGCGCGCCCTTGTGCGCGACCAGCCGCAGCCGCAGCGCGCCCACGCCGGGCACCGAGGTCTCGGCGCGGTCGAGCACCTCGGACCAGGCCCGCACCGTGTCGCCGGCAAAGCACGGGTTCGCGTGCGCGCCGCCGTTCAGCGCCACGATCATCTGCGCGTTGGCCAGCCCGTTGAAGCTGAGCGCCCGCGCGAGGCTGATGACGTGTCCGCCATAGATGAGCCGGCGCCCGTCCTCGCGGAAGGTGGCGTCGAAATGCACCTTGGCGGTGTTCTGCCAGAGCCGGGTTGCGAGCATGTGCTCGGCCTCTTCGACCGTCACCGCGTCGACGTGGTCGATGACCTCGCTCACGGCATAGTCGCCCCAGCGGTGCGGCTCACCCGCCAGGGTGAAGTCATAGCTTTCGAAGCTCAGCCCCTCGGGGATCACCAGCGCGCCGGGGTCCACCACGGCGGCGAGGTCGGGCACCACGGTCTCGCCCGCCGGGGCGGCGCTGTCGCGCTTGCGGACCATGACCCAGCGCACATAGCTCAGCACCGGCTGGTCGGTCTGGTCATAGCCCGTGGTTCGCACCCAGACCACGCCCGAGGTTCCGTTCGAGTTCGGCCTGAGCCCGATCACCTCGGATTCCGCCCTGAGCGTGTCGCCGGCATAGACCGGCTTGAGCCAGCGCCCCTCGGCATAGCCGAGGTTCGCCACCGCGTTCAGGCTGATGTCGGGCACCGTCTTGCCGAAGACCGTGTGGAACACGATCAGATCGTCGAGCGGGCTGCCCTCGAGCCCGCAGTCGGCCGCGAACATGTCCGAGGAATAAAGCGCCCCCCGCGCCGGATAGAGCGCGTGATAGAGCGCCCGCTCGCCCTCGGCGATGGTGCGGGGGACGGCGTGGCGGATCACCTCGCCCACGCGGTAGTCCTCGAAGAAGCGGCCGGGATTGGTCTTGGTCGTCATTGCTCGCCCAGTTTCATGTCGGGGGTATAGTCGGCCGCGACCTCCTTGGTCACGGCCTGCGCACAGCGCATCACGCCGCGCGCGCTGTCGAACGCGAGGCTGGGTGAGCCGTGCAGCACCCAGCCGCGGCTGAGCGCGAGGCTGACCTTGTGGCAGAAGGCGGCGGTGTCGTCCTCGGTCAGCAGGCGGTAGATCACGGGCATCTCAGGCTCCGAACGGGTTGGGGCCGATCCAGCCGTGGATGAAGCCGACGACCAGATAGACGACGAGCGTCGCGGCGGCGGTCGTCCATTCCTTGCGGATCGGGATGGGATGGGCGGGCGGCGTCCAGTACGGCGCGGTGCGGTTGATGATGACGATCTCGGCCAGCGCCCAGACCAGCAGGCCGCCGAACAGCACCATCGACGGCAGGTCGCCGTTGGTCAGCAGATGCGCGACCGCCCAGAGCGAAAAGCCGATGAGCTGCGGGTGGCGCATCCGCACGCCCAGCCTTGACTTGGAACCCGACGCCGCGAACAGGTAGAACGCGACCAGCACCAGCAGGTTGTTGATGCCCTTGAGCATCGGCGTCGCGGCCCACCAGATCACCTGGTCGGCGGCGCGGTAGCCGATCACCATCAGCACGATGGACAGGACCAGCATCCCCGCGACCATCGGCTTTTCCGACCCGCCCATGGCGCGGTGGAAGCCGGGGAACACGCGCTTGGCGAGATGGGCAAAGGACCACAGCAGGACGCCCAGAACCAGCAGGACCATCGTTCACCTCTCTCTCGTGCGGTTTCGCGCGCAGGTCGGGGGCACCCTGCCCTCAGCCGGCCATCGCCGCAATCGCCTCGGCCCGGGCGAGGGTCTTCTTCGCCGTCTCGACGTGCAGGTTCTCGACGATCCGCCCGTCCACCACGGCCACGGCCTTGCCTTCGGCGAGTGCGGCCTCGAACGCCTCGATCTGGCGGCGGGCAAGCGCCACCTCCTCCTCGGCGGGGGCAAAGGCGGCGTTGGCGATCTCGAGCTGGGCGGGATGGATCAGGGTCTTGCCGTCGAAGCCCATGTCGCGGCCCTGTTCGCACTCGGCCCTGAGCCCCTCCTCGTCCTTGAAGGCGTTGAACACGCCGTCGACGATCACCCGGCCATGCGCCCGGGCCGCCAGCAGGCAGAGCCCGAGCCCGGTCTGCATCGCCAGCCGGTCGGGCCGGTTGCGGCTGCCCAGTTCCTTGGCGAGGTCGTTGGTGCCCATCACCATCCCCTCGAGCCGGGGGTGGGCGGCGATGGCAGCGGCGTTGAGCATCCCGAGCGCCGTTTCCATCATCGCCCACAGCGGCGTGTCACCGGTCAGCGCCGCCACCGCGTCGAGGTCGGCGGGGGTCGAGACCTTGGGCACCAGCACCGCATCGGCGCCGGTGGCGAAGGCCGCGGCATCGTCGCGCCCCCACTCGGTGTCGAGCCCGTTGATCCGCACGATCCGCGCGCGGGGGCCGTAGTCCTCGGCCAGCGCCGCCTTGAGCGTGGCGCGGGCGGCGGGCTTTTCGGCCGGGGCGACGGCATCCTCGAGGTCGAAGATGATCGCGTCGGCGGCCAGCCCGCGCGCCTTCTCCAGCGCCCGTTCGTTCGAGCCGGGGATGTAGAGGACCGAGCGGTAGGGGCGCGACATGGGACGACCTTTCGTGGATGCAGACGCAGCAATGTTGCGCCTGAGTGCCCGTTTCCGGAGCTTTCGGCAACCCCGAACCGCCCCGCGCCGGCCCCCGTGACGCCGCGCCGCGGCATCGCCCTGCCGCTTTCCGCGCCACCGAGGGCCCGGCGGGCGTGTCTGGGCGAAAAACGGCGGCGTCATTTGCTTGTCGGCGCAACCTCCCGGTCGGGGTCCGTGTTCCCCGGTGCGCCCGCTGCCCGGCGCCCACCCCACGGACGGAGAGAAACGATGGCAACCGAACAGAAGGGTCTCGAGGACCTGCTGATCCACGGCCTCAAGGACATGTATTACGCCGAAGGCAAGATCCAGAAGGCGCTGCCGAAGATGATCGAGGCTGCCTCAGACGAGGCGCTGCGCGACGCGCTCGAGAACCACCTCGCCGAGACCGGCGAGCAGATCACCAAGCTCGAATCCGCCTTCGAGGCGATGGGCCAGGCCGCCAAGGGCGAGAAGTGCGACGCCATCGAGGGCATCCTCAAGGAAGGCGATTCGCTGCTGTCGGATTTCGGCGGCACGCCTTCGGGCGATGCGGCGATCATCTTTTCCTGCCAGGCGGTCGAGCACTACGAGATCGCCCGCTACGGCAGCCTGCGCGCCTATGCCGAGCTCTTGGGCCATGACGAGGTGGCAAGCCTGCTCGAAGAGATCCTCGAGCAGGAGGAAGCGGCCGACGACACGCTGAGCGAGATTGCCGAGGACACCGCCAACCCCGCCGCGGCCGGCGACACCGCCGACGCGCGCGACGAGGACGACTCGGACGAGGACGAGGACGACGACGCCTGATCGTCCGCCGCCTGCGCAGTAGGACGAAGACGACCGGGGCGGCGCCCAGCCGCCCCGGTCTTTTTCATCCGCGGAACACGTCCGCGATGAGCTTGAGCGACACCGCCAGCAGCGCCCAGGTGATGAAGCGATAGAAGAACGCCTGCGGCACCCGCCGGACCAGCCAGACGCCGGCGAAGACGCTGGCCGCCGCGATCGGGATCATCACCGCGGCCTTGCCGAGATTGGCCGCGCCGAGTTGCCCGAGCGCGGCATAGGGGACCAGCTTCACCGCATTCACAGCGGCGAAGAACACGGTGTTCGTCCCGGCATAGGTCTCTTTGCCCAGCCGCAGCGGCTGGACGTAGATCTGGTAGGGCGGCGCGCCCGAGTGGCTGACGAAGCTCGTGTAGCCGGTGACCAGACCCCAGCCGGTGCCGCGGCCCCAGTCGGCCTTCCCCGGCACCCCGTCCTCGGGCGGCGGCCTGAGCAGCGTGAGCAGCGCGAAGGACGCCCCGATGACCCCGACGAGGCCGCCGATCACCGCGTCGTCCACCATCGAGGCCGTGGCCCAGCCCAGCCCCACGCCGAGGATCGCCCCCGGGAGAAGCCGCACCACGACCCGCCGGTCATAGTGCCGACGATAGGCGATCACCCCGAAGACGTCCGAGATGACGTAGATCGGCAGCAGGATGCCCGCCGCCTGCACCGGCGACATGACCAGCGACAGGATCGGCACCGCCAGCATGGCGACCATCGCCAGCCCGCCCTTGGCCAGTCCGACCAGCGCCGAGGCCAGCGCCAGCAGCCCCCATCCCAGCGCCGTCAGTTCCACCCCGCGCCCCTCTGCGGCCTGCGCGTCCCTCTTTTGCCCCGCGTCCTCACCCTGCCCCGCCCCCCGCATCTTTTAGCGCAAACAGCGCCCCCGCCGTCCGGTCTGGTCCCTTGCGCGGCCCTGGGCAAGGGTCTAGTCCCGGCGCCAACCATCAACCCTACGGAGGACTCCATGGCTCGTCCCAAGATCGCCCTCATCGGCGCCGGCCAGATCGGCGGCACGCTGGCCCACCTCGCCGCCATCAAGGAGCTTGGCGACGTCGTGCTGTTCGACATCGCCGAAGGCACCCCGCAGGGCAAGGCGCTCGACATCGCGGAATCGGGTCCGTCCGAGGGCTTCGACGGGTCGTTCAAGGGCACCAACGACTACGCCGACATCGCCGGCGCCGACGTCTGCATCGTGACCGCCGGCGTGCCGCGCAAGCCCGGCATGAGCCGCGATGACCTGCTGGGGATCAACCTCAAGGTCATGAAGTCGGTGGGCGAGGGCATCAAGGCCCACGCGCCGAACGCCTTCGTCATCTGCATCACCAACCCGTTGGACGCGATGGTCTGGGCGCTGCGCGAGTTCTCGGGCCTGCCGGCCGAGAAGGTCGTGGGGATGGCCGGCGTGCTCGACTCGGCCCGCTTCCGCCACTTCCTCGCCGAGGAGTTCGGCGTCTCGATGCGCGACGTCACCGCCTTCGTGCTCGGCGGCCACGGCGACACGATGGTGCCGCTGACCCGCTATTCGACCGTCGCCGGCATCCCGCTGCCGGACCTGGTGAAGATGGGGTGGACCTCGCAGGACAAGCTTGACCAGATCGTCCAGCGCACCCGCGACGGCGGCGCCGAGATCGTGGCGCTGCTCAAGACCGGCTCGGCCTTCTACGCCCCGGCGACCTCGGCGATCGAGATGGCCGAAGCCTATCTGCGTGACCAGAAGCGCGTCCTGCCCTGCGCGGCCTACGTCAAGGGCGCCTATGGCCTGGACGGGATGTATGTCGGCGTACCGACCGTGATCGGCGCCGGCGGCATCGAGAAGGTCATCGAGATCGAGATGAACGACGACGAGCAGGCGATGATGCAGAAGTCAATCGACGCGGTGAAGGGCCTCGTCGAGGCCTGCAAGGGCATCGACAGCTCGCTGGCCTGAGGGCCGGACCAGAGACGCGAGAGGGGGGCGGCCGCGGGGCCGCCCTTCTTTTTTGCGACGTTTCGCAGACAAACTTAACAATTGACCAACGAGGCGTTTGGTCGCACCTCTTTTCGCAGTCCTCGGCCCACGGCGGCAGTCCGGGCCCTCAGCGGAAAGATCGGTCCCATGCCAGATATTCCCGGCAACACCTCGACCACCTCGGTCATCACCGGCACCGGCGCGTTCACCTCGGCGCTCGAGACCTCGGGCGACAGCGACTGGTGGCGCGTCACGCTCGTCGCCGGCCGCACCTATGACTTCACGTTCTCGGGCGACGGCAGCGCGACCAGCCTCGACGACGCCAATTTCTACATCCTCGACTCGCTCGGGGCGACGCTCGACTCGGGCTACACCTACAGCGGCGGCCCGGTCGTCCTGTCGCTCACGGCCGCGACCTCGGGGACCTATTACATCGCCGTCAGCGACGGCAGCTCGGACAGCCAGCCCGAGGGCAACTATGTCATCCGGGCGCGGATGAACGACCTGCTGCCGAACGACAACTCGACGACCGGCGTGGTCGTCAACGGCATGACCTCCGGCGCGCTCGAGACCTCGGGCGATGCCGACCGCTACAAGGTCATGCTGACGGCGGGGCAGCGGGTGGACTTCACCCTCTCGGGCGACGGCAGCGCGACCAGCCTCGACGACGCCAATTTCCTGCTGCTCGACCAGTATGGCAACGTCGTGGCCTCGAACTACACCTACAGCGGCGGGCCGATCTGGGTCGCGGCGACGGCGAGCTATACCGGCGCCTATTATCTCGTCGTCGCGGACGGCAGCTCGGACAGCGCCGCCGAGGGCAGTTTCCGCATCGACGCGCGGCTGACCGACCGGGTGCTGGCCGACACCTCGACCACCAGCAGCCTGCGCGACGGAACCTCGATCGCGGGCCAGATCGACGCGCGCGGCGACGCCGACTGGACGCGGTTCGACGCGGTCGCCGGAACCACCTACACCTTCACCCTGAGCGGTGACGGTTCGGCCAATGCGCTGGGCAGCAAGGAGCTGGTCCTGCGCGACGCCAGCGGCAACGCGATCAAGTACGACTACACCTACGGGACCGGCTCGGTCACGATCGAGTGGAAGGCGACGAGCTCGGGTCCGGTCTATCTCGACTCGCATTCCAACTCGTCCACCTCGGGCTGGGGCGGCTACACGCTCTCGGTCGTGTCGGATGCGCCGGTGCTGACCGGGACCGCGGGCCACGACCGGCTGACCGCCGGGTCGAACGACAACCGGGTGATCGGGCTGGCCGGCAACGACACGCTCGACGGCGGGGCGGGGAACGACACGCTCGTCGGGGGTCAGGGCAATGACAGCCTGATCGGCGGCGCGGGGATCGACACGGCGGATTACACCGGCAGCCTGCCCGCGCGCGTCTATCTGGGCATCACCGGGCCGCAGAACACCTGGCAGGGCGCCGACGTGCTGTCGGGGATCGAGAACCTGCTCGGCGGCTCGGGCAACGACCGCTTCTTCGGCAGCACGGTCGGCAACGTCCTCAACGGCGGGGCGGGCAACGACCAGCTCTATGGCGGGGGCGGCAACGACACGCTCATCGGCGGGGCCGGCAACGACTTCTTCCACGGCGGCGCCGACGCGGACGTGATCCTGTTCGAGGGCAGCGCGGCGGTGGACGTGGACATCGTGCGAACCACCGCCACCGGCCAGGGCACCGACACGCTGGGCGGGGTCGAGAACATCACCGGCGGCAGCGGCAGCGACATCATCCGCGGCAATGCCGCGGCGAACGTGCTGAACGGCGCGGTGGGCAACGACACGCTCGTCGGGCGGGGCGGCAGCGACGTGCTGACCGGGGGCAGCGGCAGCGACCGCTTCGTCTTCGCCAACTGGGACGGCAACGACCGGGTCACCGACTTCCAGAACGGCCTCGACCGGATCGAGATCGGCGGCCCGACCACCGGCTTCCGCGACCTCGCGGTCTACAACAGCGCCGAGGGCGCGGTGATCAGCTGGGGCGGGGGCACGACCATCACCCTCGTCGGGATCGACCGCAGCATGGTGGACGCCAGCGACTTCATCTTCACCTGAGGCTGCCCCCGAGTCGCCGATGTGATCACACGTTTCGGACGTGTGATCACATCAATCGCGTTTGGCGGGATGATGCCGCTAACGCCCCTCACCCCCCTTGATTCCGCCGCCCGATCTGCCAGAGCGGGCGGTGACATTTTCCCCTGCGAGGTCCGTGATGAACATCCACGAATACCAGGCCAAGGCGCTGCTCAAGGACTACGGCGTGCCCGTGTCGGACGGCCGCGTGGTGCTGAAGGCCGACGAGGCCAAGCGTGCGGCGAGCGAACTGGACGGCCCGCTGTGGGTCGTCAAGTCCCAGATCCACGCCGGCGGCCGCGGCAAGGGCAAGTTCAAGGAAGCCGAGGCCGGCGACAAGGGCGGCGTGCGGCTGGCCAAGTCGGTCGAGGAAGCCGAGGAGCTCGCCCGCCAGATGCTGGGCCGCACCCTCGTCACCCACCAGACCGGCCCGGCCGGCAAGCAGGTGAACCGCGTCTACATCGAGGACGGCAGCGACATCGCGCGCGAGCTCTACCTCGCGCTGCTGGTCGATCGCGGCACCTCGCGGATCAGCTTCGTCGCCTCGACCGAGGGCGGCATGGACATCGAGGAGGTCGCGGCCTCCACCCCCGAGAAGATCGTCTCGTTCAGCGTCGACCCGGCCTCGGGCCTGTCGGACTTCCACGGCCGCCGGGTGGCCTTCGCGCTCGGCCTCGAGGGCCAGCAAGTCAAGCAGTGCGTCAAGCTGGTCAAGGACCTCTATCGTCTCTTTGTCGCCAAGGACATGGAGATGCTCGAGATCAACCCGCTGATCGTCACCACCGAGGGCAACATCAAGGCGCTGGACGCCAAGATGGGCTTCGACAACAACGCGCTCTATCGCCACGCCGACATCATGGCGCTGCGTGACGAGACCGAGGAAGACCCCAAGGAGCTGGCGGCGTCGAAGTTCGACCTGAACTACATCGCGCTCGACGGCGAGATCGGCTGCATGGTGAACGGCGCGGGCCTGGCGATGGCCACGATGGACATCATCAAGCTCTATGGCGCCGAGCCTGCGAACTTCCTCGACGTGGGCGGCGGGGCGACCAAGGAAAAGGTCACCGAGGCGTTCAAGATCATCACCTCGGACCCGAACGTCAAAGGCATCCTCGTCAATATCTTCGGCGGCATCATGCGCTGCGACATCATCGCCGAGGGCATCATCGCCGCGGTGAAGGAAGTGGGCCTCAAGGTGCCGCTGGTCGTGCGTCTGGAAGGCACCAACGTCGATCTGGGCAAGAAGATCATCAACGAAAGCGGCCTTGACGTGATCGCCGCCGACGACCTGTCGGACGCCGCGCAGAAGATCGTCAAGGCGGTGAAGGGCTGATGCGGGTCCGGGCCGCTCTCGCCGGGCTGGCGCTCGCCGTCGCTGCGGCTTCGGCTGCGGTGGCGGCCCCGCCCAGCAAGGCCGAGATGCTGGCAGCCGCCAGCGAGGCGGCCGGCGTCTGCGCGCAGACCATGCCGAACACCCGCGCCACGGCCGATGCGCTCAAGTCCCGCGGCTTCCGCATGGAGGAAGCCGACGGGACGGCGCGCATCTACACCAAGTTCAGCCCGCGCGTGGTGGTTCTCTTCACCACCGTGGGCAGCGACAAGGACGCCTGCGCCATTCTCGTGAGCCAGATGACCCCCGCCGAGGCGCGTCAGCTCGTCCAGCCCTGGATCGACAACAGCAAGGCTGTGCAGGTCGAACAGGGCAAGGACCGCAGCCGCTGGCGGGGGGTCTACAAGGGCACGCCGATCATCATCGGCACCATCAATCACATCGATCTGGGCATTGTCCGCGGCGCTGCAGTCGTCGCCGGCGCGCCCAAACGCTAGGAGCCTCACATGGCCATTCTCGTCGACAAGACCACCAAGGTCATCACCCAGGGCATCACCGGCTCGCAGGGGACCTTCCACACCGAGCAGGCGATCGCGTACGGCACGCAGATGGTCGGCGGCGTCACGCCCGGCAAGGGCGGCACCACGCACCTGAACCTGCCGGTGTTCGACTCGGTCCACGAGGCCGTCGAAAAGACCGGCGCCAACGCATCGGTGATCTATGTCCCGCCGCCCTTCGCGGCCGACTCGATCCTCGAGGCCATCGACGCCGAGATCCCGCTGATCGTCTGCATCACCGAGGGCATCCCGGTCCTCGACATGATGAAGGTGAAGCGCGCCCTCGAGGGGTCGCAGTCGCGGCTGATCGGGCCGAACTGCCCCGGCATCATGACCCCCGATGAATGCAAGATCGGCATCATGCCCGGCTCGATCTTCCAGCGCGGCCGCGTGGGCGTCGTCTCGCGCTCGGGCACGCTGACCTATGAGGCGGTCAAGCAGACCTCGGACGTGGGCCTCGGCCAGTCCTCGGCGGTCGGCATCGGCGGCGACCCGATCAAGGGGATGGAGCATATCGACGTGCTCGAGATGTTCCTGGCCGACGACGAGACCGACGCGATCATCATGATCGGCGAGATCGGCGGCGCGGCCGAGGAAGAGGCGGCGCAGTTCCTGGCCGACGAGAAGAAGCGCGGCCGCTGGAAGCCCACTGCCGGCTTCATCGCCGGGCGCACCGCCCCCCCCGGCCGCCGCATGGGCCATGCCGGCGCCATCGTCTCGGGCGGCAAGGGTGACGCGGAATCGAAGATCAACGCCATGAAAGAGGCGGGGATCGTGGTCGCCGACAGCCCGGCCCACCTGGGCGAGGCGGTGATGAAGGCGATGGGCAAGTAACGCCTGTTGGAGAATGCGCCGCCCCTCCCTACGTAGGGGCGGAGCGCAGCAGAGGGACGAGGGCGCAGATGAGCGAGACAGGGCCACAGCCCTATCGAGTGCTCCCGCGGATCGGCGTAGCCGACGCGGTGCGCCGCTGCCTGCAAAAATTCCTGACCTTTTCCGGCCGCGCGCCCCGTGCAGAGTTCTGGAAGTTTGCCCTGATCGTCGTGGCGGCGTTGACCGTTTGCGGGATGATCGAGCTCGCCCTCGGGCTGCCCCGCCTTGCCGTGATCTCGGTCGAGTTTCCGCGCACGACGTTCTTCGCCTCGATCCGCGGGCCGCTGTCCGCCGCAACGCTTCTGCTTACGGCGCTGCCGTTGCTGTCGGCTGCCGTTCGGCGGCTGCATGACACCGATCGCCGCGGGTTGTGGCTGGCGCTGGTGCTCGCCTCTCCCGTCCTGCTGCTGGCCGCTGGTGTTCTCGGCGCCCGCATGGGGGTGATGCCGTCCCTCCCGCTGCTTCTTCTGCTCTCTTTGGTGCCGGCCCTTGTGGTGATGGCACTGCTGGCGGCGCCGACGCAGCCCGGCCCCAACCGTTTCGGACCCAATCCGCTCGAGGTCCGCGCATGAATCGCCTGTCGCCCGTGACGCCATGCCGGGTGTCCAATTCTCGTTGTCCGTTGCGCGGCCTGAGCCGGCCCTTTCCCCTCTCGTGAGGTCATCCCGATGAACGACCAAAGCCCCAACGCCGCCTTCCGCGACTCGTCCTTCCTGCAGGGCGCGAACGCGACCTATGTGGAACAGCTCTACGGCCAGTGGGCGAACGATCCCGCGGCCGTGGATCAGGCGTGGGACGAGTTCTTCCGCGGCCTCGGCGACGCCGAGGCGACCGTGACCCGCGAGGCCAAGGGCGCGAGCTGGCGCCGCCCCGACTGGCCGCCGATGCCCGCCGACGAGAACACCGCGGCGCTCACCGGCGAATGGCCGATGGCGTCCGAGGCGACGGCCAAGGCCGCCATCGCCAAGATCACCGGCAAGGCCGAGGACAAGGGCGTGGCGCTGTCGGACGACCAGCTGCGCCGCGCGGTGCTCGACAGCGTGCGCGCGATCATGCTGATCCGCGCCTTCCGCATCCGCGGCCACCTGCACGCCGACCTCGACCCGCTGGGGCTGCGCGAGATGCCGCCCTTGGGCGAGCTCGACCCCGCGACCTACGGCTTCACCGCCTCCGACATGGACCGGCCGATCTTCATCGACAACGTGCTCGGCCTGCAGGTCGCGTCGATGCGCCAGATCGTCGAGCTGATGACCCGCACCTACTGCGGCACCTTCGCGCTGCAGTTCATGCACATCTCGGACCCCGAGCAGTCCGCCTGGCTGAAAGAGCGGATCGAGGGCTATGGCAAGGAAATCGCCTTCACCCGCGAAGGGCGGCGCGCGATCCTGAACAAGCTGGTCGAGGCCGAAGGCTTCGAGAAGTTCCTGCACGTCAAGTACATGGGCACCAAGCGCTTCGGCCTCGACGGGGGCGAGGCGCTGATCCCGGCGATGGAGCAGATCATCAAGCGCGGCGGCGCGCTGGGGGCGAAAGAGGTCGTCATCGGGATGCCGCACCGCGGCCGCCTGTCGGTGCTGGCCAATGTCATGTCGAAGCCCTACCGGGCGATCTTCCACGAGTTCCAGGGCGGCAGCTACAAGCCCGAGGACGTGGACGGCTCGGGTGACGTGAAATACCACCTCGGCGCCTCGTCCGACCGCGAGTTCGACCAGAACAGCGTCCACCTGTCGCTGACCGCCAACCCCAGCCACCTCGAGGCGGTGAACCCCGTCGTGCTGGGCAAGGTCCGCGCCAAGCAGGACCAGATGAACGACACCGCCAACCGGACCTCGGTGATCCCGATCCTGCTGCACGGCGACGCAGCCTTCGCCGGCCAGGGCGTGGTGGCCGAGTGCCTGCAGCTCTCGGGCATCCGCGGCCACCGCACCGGCGGGACGATCCACATCATCGTCAACAACCAGATCGGCTTCACCACGGCGCCGCATTTCAGCCGCACCTCGCCCTACCCCACCGACATCGCGCTGATGGTCGAGGCGCCGATCTTCCATGTGAACGGCGACGACCCCGAGGCGGTGGTCCACGCCGCCAAGGTAGCGACCGAGTTCCGGCAGAAGTTCCACAAGGACGTGGTCATCGACATCTTCTGCTACCGCCGCTTCGGTCACAACGAGGGCGACGAGCCCATGTTCACCAACCCGGCGATGTACAAGCAGATCAAGGGTCACAAGACGACCCTGCAGCTTTACACCGAGCGGCTGGTCAAGGACGGGCTGATCCCCGAGGGCGAGATCGAGGACATGAAGGCCGCCTTCCAGGCGCACCTCAACGAAGAGTTCGAGATCGGCAAGAACTTCAAGCCGAACAAGGCCGACTGGCTGGACGGCAAGTGGTCGGGCCTCTCGACCGAGGGTGAGGAATACACCCCCGGCAAGACCGGCATCTCGGCCGAGACGATGGCCGAGATCGGCGCCGCGCTGACCCGCGCCCCCGAGGGCTTCGATCTGCACAAGACCGTGGGCCGACTGCTCGAGGCCAAGCGCGCCATGTTCGAGACCGGCGAGGGCTTCGACTGGGCCACCGGCGAGGCGCTGGCCTTCGGCAGCCTCGTGCTCGAAGGGCACCCGGTGCGTCTGTCGGGGCAGGATTCGACCCGCGGCACCTTCAGCCAGCGGCACTCGGCCTTCGTCAACCAGACGACCGAGGAACGCTATTATCCGCTCAACAACATCCGTGGCGGCCAGGCCCGCTACGAGGTGATTGACTCGATGCTGTCGGAATACGCGGTGCTCGGCTTCGAGTACGGCTATTCGATGGCCGAGCCGAATGCGCTGACCCTGTGGGAGGCGCAGTTCGGCGACTTCGCCAACGGCGCGCAGATCATGTTCGACCAGTTCATTTCGTCGGGCGAGAAGAAGTGGCTGCGGATGTCGGGCCTGACGGTGCTGATGCCGCACGGGTTTGAGGGCCAGGGGCCGGAACACTCGTCCGCGCGGCTCGAGCGCTGGCTGCAGATGTGCGCCGAGGACAACTGGATCGTGGCCAACCTGACCACGCCGGCCAACTATTTCCACATCCTGCGCCGCCAGATCCACCGGCCGTTCCGCAAGCCGCTGATGCTGATGACGCCGAAATCGCTGCTGCGCCACCCGCAGGCGGTCTCGACCGCGGACGAGTTCCAGACCGGCTCGACCTTCCACCGGGTGCTCTGCGACGACGCGCAGCGCGGCCGCTCGGACTTCAAGCTGGCTGAGGACAGCCAGATCCGCCGCGTGGTGATCTGCTCGGGCAAGGTCTACTACGACCTGCTCGCGGCGCGGAACGCCGCCGGGGCGGCCGACGTCTATCTGCTGCGCCTCGAGCAGTTCTATCCCTTCCCGCAGCAGTCGCTGATGAAGGAGCTGGGGCGCTTCCCCGAGGCCGAGTTCGTCTGGTGCCAGGAAGAGCCGAAGAACCAGGGCGGGTGGAGTTTCGTCGAGCCGAACCTCGAATGGGTGCTGAACCGCCTTGGCGCCACGCACCCGCGCCCGCGCTATGTCGGGCGCGCCGCCCAGGCCTCGGTCGCCACCGGGCTTGCCAGCCGCCACAAGGCCGAGCAGGAATCGCTCGTGGCCGAAGCCGTCACGTTGGAGGGTTGAGATGACCACCGAGGTCCGCGTCCCCGCTCTGGGGGAAAGCGTCAGCGAGGCGACCGTCGCCACCTGGTTCAAGAAGCCGGGCGACCGGGTCGCCGCCGACGAGATGCTGTGCGAGCTGGAAACCGACAAGGTGACGGTCGAGGTGCCGGCCCCCGCCGCCGGCGTGCTGGCCGAGATCGTCGCCGCCGAGGGCGAGACGGTCGGGCCGAACGCGCTGCTGGCGCAGATCGACGAGGCGGGGGCGGGCGCTGCCGATGACGCCGCCCGCGACACGAATGATGCCGCCGGTCAGCCGGCCCAGAACGAGGACAAGCCGCAGATGGCCGGAAAGAACGTGGACGTGATGGTGCCCACCCTGGGCGAGAGCGTGACCGAGGCGACCGTCGCCACCTGGTTCAAGAAGGTGGGCGACCAGGTCCAGCAGGACGAGATGCTGTGCGAGCTCGAGACCGACAAGGTGTCGGTCGAGGTGCCCGCCCTCGCCTCGGGCGTGCTGGCCGAGATCCTGGCCGAGGAAGGCGCGACCGTCGACGCCAAGGCGAAGTTGGCCATCATCACCGAGGGTGCGGCCGGCGCCGGCGCCGCGTCGGGTGCCGGCGCTCCGCCGGCGGCCACCAAGGCCCCGGTCGGCTCGGCCTCGGGCGGCGAGGACGGGACCACCGCGGGCGAGGTCGGCTCGCCCGGCGCCGGCCCCGAGCAGTTGCAGCCGCGCGAGGGCGCGGGCCGCACCGACGTCGAGGACGCGCCGTCGGCCAAGAAGGCCATGGCCGAACAGGGTGTCAGCCGCGACCAGGTGCAGGGCTCGGGCCGTGACGGCCGCGCGATGAAGGACGACGTCGCCAAGGCGGCCTCGGGTCAGGGGGCCGCGCCGCGCCCGGCCTCGTCCGCCCCCGCCCCGGCCCAGGCCCCGCGCGCGCCGTCCTCGGCCGAGGATGCGCGGCGCGAAGAGCGGGTCAAGATGACCCGCCTGCGCGCCACCATCGCCCGCCGCCTCAAGGACGCGCAGAACACCGCGGCCATGCTGACCACCTACAACGAGGTGGACATGAGCGGCATCATGTCGCTCAGGAACGAGTACAAGGACGCGTTCGAGAAGAAGCACAAGGTGAAGCTCGGCTTCATGTCGTTCTTCGTGAAGGCCTGCTCGCACGCGCTGAAGGAAGTGCCCGAGGTCAACGCCGAGATCGACGGCGGCGACGTGGTCTACAAGAACTTCGTCCACATGGGCGTGGCCGTGGGCACGCCCTCGGGCCTCGTGGTGCCGGTCGTCCGCGACGCCGACCAGAAGTCCTTCGCCCAGATCGAGAAGGAAATCGGCGAGCTTGGCGCCCGCGCCCGCGACGGCAAGCTGACCATGGCCGACATGCAGGGCGGCACGTTCACCATCTCGAACGGCGGCGTCTACGGCTCGCTGATGTCCTCGCCGATCCTGAACCCGCCGCAGTCGGGCATCCTCGGGATGCACAAGATCCAGGACCGCCCGGTCGTGGTCGGGGGCGAAATCGTCATTCGCCCGATGATGTACCTGGCGCTGAGCTACGACCACCGGATCGTGGACGGCAAGGGGGCGGTGACGTTCCTCGTCCGCGTAAAGGAGGCGCTGGAGGACCCGCGCCGGCTGCTGATGGACCTGTAAGATGAATTACGAGCTCGTTGGGGATGCCGATTACGACCTGTTTCCAGCCGATCCTGCTGAGAAGTGGCTGGCTTTGGAGGCAACGTGTCGGCGGAGCCTCAACGAGCTTATTATTGAGTCGCGCGATCTTGCTGCAGACCAGCTTTTACGGCTGCAGTATATGAGTACTGTTTCGGCGGCTGCTGAGGAACTTCAGATAGCGGGCCTTAGCGTTCCTGTCACAGCTGAAAGCTTTGACGCCTTCCTAATGGACGTCACACGTGTCTCAACGAAGCTAAGGTTACGTGCACGGGGGGCAAGCCAAGCATTTTCAGTTCAGCTGCGGAGCAGAACGAGGGAAGGTATCCTCTCGCAAATTTTGAAACTGCGTGACTTCATTTCGGGCTCGAACATAAGCGAGAGCGATAAGGCGACGTTCGGAGAAAAGCTCGAAGAATTAGAGGCGCTGGTCAGATCCAATCGGACCGACTTCGGAAAGGTTATGAAAGTGCTTGGCTGGATTGCGGCGGGGCTCTTTGCTACGACCTCCTTTTTGTCAGATGCTCCGAACGCTGTAGAAACTATCATCGCATTAATTGGCCAAGACAAAATCGAGGAGGAGGCTTCGCAGAAGGCGATTGCCCCACCACGAGAGCCGTTGAAGATAGAAGATCAGCGTCGTCGTGTGACTGATGAAGATGACATCCCTTTCTGAAGGAACCACCGCCATGACCAACCAGCTCATCGCCCGCTACGACATCGCCGACTACGCCCAGTTCCGGGCCGAGTTCGACCGCGACGCCGAGGATCGCGGCAACGCCTCGCTCTCGGTGCTGCAGATCTGGCGCGAGGGCGAGAACCGCGCCTGGGTGCTCTACCAGATCGCCGACGGCAAGCGCGCGCTCGCCTATCTCAACGGCGCGGCGCAGGTCTTCAACAGCCGCGCCGGCGTGACCAACGCCGAATTCCACGTCGTCCAGACGGCATGAGCCTCGCCCCCTCGCCCGAGCTGACCGCCCTCGGCCTCGCCGCGATCCTGCAGGCAGGGCAGATCGCCCTTGCGGCCTGGTCGATGGGGCGCGACGGGCTGTCGAAGTGGAACGCCGGCCCGCGCGATAGCGAGCCGACGTTCTCGGCCCTCACCGGGCGCCTCAGGCGCGCGGTGGACAACCATTTCGAGGGGCTGGTATTCTTCACCATCGCCGTGGTGCTGGTGCAGTTCACGCAGTCGAACTCGACCCTCACGGCGATCTGCGCCTGGGTCTACCTCGCCGCCCGCGTGCTCTACGTCCCCGCCTACGCCTACGGCTGGTCGCCCGGCCGGTCGCTCATCTTCGCGGTCGGGTTCGCTGCCACCTTCACCATGATCCTCGCCGCGCTGTTCTAGTTCTTTCCTGTTCAAATATCCCGCGGGGTCCGGGGGCGCGCAGCCCCCGGTCCGGCGATCCAGACAAGGACCAACCTGACCATGTATGACCTGATCGTCATCGGCGCCGGCCCCGGCGGCTATGTCTGCGCCATCCGCGCCGCCCAGCTCGGCCTCAAGGTGGCCTGCGTCGAGGGGCGCGAAACGCTCGGCGGCACCTGCCTCAACGTGGGCTGCATCCCGTCGAAGGCACTGCTGCACGCGAGCCACATGGCCCACGAGATGCACGAGAACTTCGCCACGCTGGGGCTGATGAACGCCCACGCCGACATCGACTGGGAGCGGATGCAGGCCTACAAGGCCGAGACGGTGGCGACCAACACCAAGGGCATCGAGTTCCTGTTCAAGAAGAACAAGATCGACTGGCTCAAGGGCTGGGCCTCGATCGAGGGCGCGGGCCGGGTCAAGGTCGGCGAAACCGTGCACGAGACCAAGGCCATCGTGGTCGCCTCGGGCTCGGTCCCGACCGCGCTGAAGGGGGTCGAGGTCGACAACGACGCGGGCGTGGTGGTCGATTCGACCGGCGCGCTGGCGCTCAAGCGCATCCCGAAGTCGATGGTGGTGATCGGCGCCGGCGTGATCGGGCTCGAGCTCGGCTCGGTCTATCGCCGGCTCGGGACCGAGGTGACGGTCGTCGAATATCTCGACGCCATCACCCCCGGCATGGACGCCGAGGTGCAGAAGCAGTTCCAGAAGATCCTGACCAAGCAGGGCTTCACCTTCATCCTCGGGGCCGCCGTCTCGGGCGTCGAGCCGCGCGAGGGCGGCGCGGTCGTCACCTACGCCGCCAAGAAGGGCGGCGAGGCTCAGACGCTCGAGGCCGAGGTGGTGCTCGTCGCCACCGGCCGGCGCCCCTACCACGACGGGCTGGGGCTCGAGGCTGTGGGCGTCACCCTGACCGAGCGCGGCCAGATCGCGGTCGACGACCACTGGCAGACCAGCGCGCCCGGCATCTACGCCATCGGCGACTCGGTCCCCGGCCCGATGCTCGCCCACAAGGCCGAGGACGAGGGGATGGCGGTGGCCGAGGTCATCGCGGGCAAGCACGGGCACGTCAACTACAGCGTCATCCCCGGCGTCATCTACACCACCCCCGAGGTCGCCACCGTCGGCCTGACCGAAGCCGCCGCGAAGGAAAGCGGGCGCAAGGTCAAGGTCGGCAAGTTCCCCCTGATGGGCAACGCGCGGGCCAAGGCGATGCTGCAGCCCGACGGGTTCGTGAAGCTCATCGCCGACGCCGAGACCGACCGCGTCCTCGGCTGCCACATCATCGGCCCCGGCGCGGGCGAGATGATCCACGAGATCTGCGTGGCGATGGAGTTCGGGGCCTCGGCCGAGGACGTGGCGCTGACCTGCCACGCCCACCCCACCGTCTCGGAAGCGGTGCGTGAGGCCGCGCTGGCCTGCGGCGACGGCGCGATCCACGTCTGACGACCGGGGCGGGCCGGGTGCCCCGCACCCGGCCGTTTCGGCGGGTTCTTGCCGAAACCGCGCCGCGCTGCGGCGCGGTCTTTCTTTTTGCGCGCGGTGCGGCGCGCGCCGCGCTAAGCCTGCCCCCAGGAAACGACAACAAGTTTCGAGGGCAGGATGATCCGCATGATCCGTTCCGCGGGCGCGCTGGCGCTGGTCGCGTCGCTCGCCGCCTGCGGCATGACCGACCGCCAGATGGACCACGACCGCCGCTACCTGGTCGAGCCGCGCGTGTCGCAGGCCGCGCTGCACCCCAACGAGACGCCCGAGCTGCGGCGGCTGATCCAGAAATATTCCGCCATGTACGACGTGCCGGAATCGCTCGTCCACCGGGTGGTGATCCGCGAAAGCCGCCACCGTCCCGGCGCCCGCAACGGCCCCTATTACGGGCTGATGCAGATCCTGCCGGCCACGGCGCGGGGGATGGGCTACAAGGGCTCGCCCAGCGGGCTTCTGGATGCCGAGACGAACCTCAAGTACGGCGTCAAGTACCTGCGCGGCGCCTACATGGTCGCGGACGGCAACCCCGACGCGGCGGTGAAGTGGTATTCGCGCGGCTACTACTACGAGGCCAAGCGCAAGGGCCTGCTCGGCGCCACCGGCCTGCGCTGACCGCCTGACGATCAGGGGCGGGGCGCACGGGCGCCCTCCCTCCCGTTACCGGCGCGGCACGGACGTGGCCACGAGCGCCTCAGTCCCGCCAGCGCACGGGCGCCGCGACGAGGGCCCTACCCCCCGCCTTGCTGCTGCACGGGCGCCGCGCCGAGCGCCCCAGCCTCTCCTCGGCACCGGCGCCCCGACGCGCGCCCTACCCCCGGCTCCGCCGCGGCGCGGGCGCGGCGACCGCGGCCTCCGCCTCCTCCAGCCAGTCGAGCACCGCCTCACGGTCGCCGTCGAGCTTCGGCGCGGCGGGCAGCACCGACGGGTCGGGCAGGTCCGACATCTTGATCGGGTTGCCCGAGCAGGGCAGCGGCCGCCCGCCCGGGCCCTTCTCGATCGTCACCACCATGTTGCGGGCGCGGATCTGCGGGTCGGCCATCACCTCGGCCACGTTCTGGATCGCCCCGGTCGGCACCCCCGCCGCCTCGAGCGCCGCGATCCAGTGCGCGCGCGGACGTTCCAGCGTCACCGCCTCGATCAGCCGCTTGAGCGTTTTGACGTTCTCGCAGCGCGCGGCGTTGCTGGCAAAGCGCGGGTCCTGGTCCAGCGGCCCCAGCCCCAGCGCCATGCAGGCGCGGGCGAACAGCGCGTCGTTCCCGGCGGCCAGCACGAACAGCCCGTCCTCGGCCCGGTAGGTCTCGAAGGGCGTGATCGTCGGGTGCCGCGCCCCGTTCGGCCCGGGCGCGCGGCCGGTCACCGCCGTCAGCGCCACCGCGTGCTCGAGGATGGCGAGCTGGCTGTCCAGCATCGCCACGTCCACCTTCTGCCCTACGCCCGTCTGCGCCCGCGCCAGAAGCGCCGCGAGCACCCCCTGGGTCAGGAACATCCCCGCCACGATGTCCCCGATCGAGGCGCCCACGCGCACCGGGTCGCGGTCGCGTTCGCCGGTGATCGACATCACCCCGCCGCGCGCCTGCACCACCATGTCATAGGCGGGCTTGAGGCTGTCCGGCCCACTGTGCCCGAACCCCGACACCGCCCCATAGATCAGCCGCGGATGGCGGGCGTGCAGCGCCTCCCACCCATAGCCGAGACGCTCCATCACCCCGGGGCGGTTGTTCTCGATCAGCACGTCGGCGTGGGCCAGCAGCCGGTCGAAGATCGCCCGGTCGGACGCCGCCCGCAGGTCCAGCGCGATGGACTGCTTGCCGCGGTTCAGGGTGGCGAAATAGGCGCTCTCGCCGTCGACGAAGGGCGGAAAGTGGCGGGTGTCGTCGCCCAGACCCGGCCGCTCGACCTTGATGATCCGGGCGCCGAGATCGGCGAGCTGGTTGGCGCAATAGGGCCCGGCGAGCACATGGGTCAGGTCGAGGACGGTGATGCCGTCGAGCGGATAGGTCATCGGTTCAGGTCTTTCTCAGGCTGGACGCGCGCCATGCCACGGCCGTGTGACGGCCGGGTGACAACGCCCCGCGCGTCAGGTCAGGTCGGGCGGTTGTAGCGGATGAAGGGCGACCGGACCGCCACCCGGTCATAGAGCATCCGGCCGGGGTAATTGTCCTCGGCGGTGAGCCAGTAGACGGCCGGCACCCCGGCCGCGTCGGCGCGCGCATAGACCGCCTCGATCAGCGCCCGCGCGACGCCGCGGCCACGCGCACCCTCGGCGGTGAACAGGTCCTGCAGGTAGCACACCCCCTCGGGGCGCCACAGGTTCGGGTGAAAGACGAAATGGGTCAGCCCGACCAGCGCGCCGTCGGCCTCGGCCACCAGCCCGTGGAAGTCGCGGGGGTCGCCCGCCATCAGCCGGGCAAAGGCCGAATCGTAGAATCCCTGCGGCCGGTCGTGGAAGCCGTAGAAGGCCTGATAGCCGGCATAGAGCGCCTGCCAGCCGTCACGGTCGGCGGGGCCGAGGGGGCGGACCGTCACGCTCACGGCGCGTCCGCCACCAGCACCACCGGCCCGGCCACGCTGCGCGATTCGATCCGCCGGTGGGCGGCCGCGACCTCGCTCAGCGGCAGCGTCTCGACCTGCTCGAAGCGCAGGACGCCGGCGCGGATGAGGGCGAACACTTCGGTCGCACCGGCCTCGAGGTCCGCGCGGGCGGCGGTGTAATGGGCGATGGTGGGCCGGGTGACGATCAGCGAGCCCGCGTTCCGCAGCCGGGTCAGGTCCACCTGCGGCTCGCCCGAGGTCCAGCCGTAGCTGACCAGCCAGCCCATCGGCCCGAGGCTGTCGATCGACGCCTCCCAGCTATCCCGGCCGACCGAATCGAACGCCGCGCGGGCGCCCGCCCCGTCGCTCGCGGCCTTCACCGCAGCGGGGACATCGTCGCGGCCGAGGACCAGCACCGCCTCGGCCCCGGTCGCCAGGGCCGCGGCGCGCTTGCCCTCTGACCCCACCGTGGCCACGACGCGCACGCCGCGATGGACCAGCCAGCGGGCCAGCAACGAGCCGACGCCGCCCGCCGCCGCGTGCACCAGCGCGACATCCCCGGGGCCAAGCGGCGCGGTGCGCGTGGCGAGGTACCACGCGGTCAGGCCCTTGAAGAACAGCGCCGCCGCATCGGTCGCCGCGATGTCGGGGGGCAGCGCCACCGCCCGCGCGGCGGGCAGGACGCGCCGGTCGGCATAGGCGCCGGGCGGGCCGCCGGCATAGACCACCCGGTCGCCGGGGGCGAAGCCCGCCCCCGCGCCCGCGGCCTCGACCACGCCCGCACCCTCGACCCCCAGCCGCGCGGGATAGGAAGCGCCGCCGCGTCCCGCCCGCATCAGCACGTCGAGGAAATTGACCCCCACCGCCTCGTGCCGGACGACCAGCTCACCCGGCCCCGGCGCCGGCAGGTCCACGTCGCGCCACGCCATCGCCTCGGGCGGGCCCGCGGCCTCGACCACGACGGCGCGCGCGCCCATCTCAGCGCGCCTGCCGCCGGGCCATGAAGGCCAGCCGCTCGAACAGCGCCACGTCCTGCTCGTTCTTCAGCAGCGCCCCGTGCAGCTTGGGCAGCATCGTCGCCGGGTCGCGCTTGAGATCCTCGGGCGCCAGATCCTCGGCGAGGATCAGCTTGAGCCAGTCCAGCAGTTCGCTGGTCGAGGGCTTCTTCTTCAGCCCCGGCACCTCGCGCAGCTCGAGGAACTGGGTCAGCGCCTCGTCCAGCAGCCGCGGCTTGAGGCCCGGGTAATGGACGCCGACGATGGCCTTCAGCGTCTCGGCGTCGGGGAAGCGGATGTAGTGGAAGAAGCAGCGGCGCAGGAAGGCGTCCGGCAGCTCCTTCTCGTTGTTCGAGGTGATGATGACGACCGGGCGATGGCGCGCGGTGATGGTCTCGCCGGTCTCGTAGACATGGAACTCCATCCGGTCGAGTTCCTGCAGCAGGTCGTTCGGAAACTCGATGTCGGCCTTGTCGATCTCGTCGATCAGCAGCACCACCTTGGCGTCGGCCGCGAACGCCTGCCACAGCTTGCCGCGGCGGATGTAGTTGCCAACGTCGTGTACGCGCGCATCGCCCAGCTGGCTGTCGCGCAGCCGGCTCACGGCGTCGTATTCGTAAAGCCCCTGCTGGGCCTTGGTGGTGGATTTCACGTTCCACTCGATGATCGGCAGCCCGAGGCTTTCGGCCACCTGCCGCGCCAGCTCGGTCTTGCCGGTCCCCGGCTCGCCCTTGACCAGCAGCGGGCGTTCCAGCGTCACCGCGGCGTTGACCGCCAGCGCAAGGTCGGCGGGCGCGATGTAGCGGTCGGTGGAACGGAACTGCATGGGCTGGCCTCTCGCGCGGGATCGGCCCGCACCCTAGCCCCGCGGCCGGGAACGGACAAGCCGAGCGCCCCATCACGCGCCGCGCGCCGCTCGCCCATTTGTGCGGCCCGGTCGGGCAGCGCCACTTCCCTTCCTGCCCCTCATACCTTATGGGGGCGCCGAGAGGTCCGGGATCGTCCTGCCCCGGCCTTGCCGGAGGAAGCATGAAGCGCCAGACGTTCCTGCCCGATGAATACCGTCCCGCCGAGGACGAGCCCTTCATGAACGACCGGCAGCTCGAGTATTTCCGCCGCAAGCTGCTCGCCTGGAAACAGGAATTGCTGGACCAGTCGGCCGAGACGCTCGAGGTACTGCAGGACAGCGGCCGCAACGTCGCCGACATCGCCGACCGCGCGTCCGAGGAAACCGACCGCGCCATCGAGCTGCGGACCCGCGACCGGCAGCGCAAGCTGGTGAGCAAGATCGACGCCGCGCTGCGCCGGATCGAGACCGGCGACTACGGCTATTGCGAGATGACGGGCGAGCCGATCAGCCTCAAGCGGCTGGATGCGCGTCCCATCGCCACCATGACGCTCGAGGCGCAGGAACGCCACGAGCGGAAAGAGCGGGTCCACCGCGAGGACTGAGGCCCGCGGTGCCTGCGGCAATCGCGCGCCTGTCCCCGGCCCGGCCCCCGGCTTAAGGCTGCGCCATGACCCAGTCCGCCTCTGCCCTCTCCCAGCGCCCCGTCACCGTGATCGGCGCCGGCCTCGGCGGGCTCACCGCCGCCCTCGCGCTCGCCCAACGCGGGGCCGAGGTCACCGTGATCGAGCGTGCCCCGGCCCTGACCGAGGTCGGCGCCGGCATCCAGCTCAGCCCCAACGCGGTCCGGGTGCTTGACGCGCTCGGCCTCGGCGAAGTCTTGCGCGACGTCTCTGCCCCCAACCCGACGGTGACCCTGCGCGACGCGCGCGGCGGCGAGGTGCTGCGGATGGACATGGCGCGCCTGCGCCCCGGGGCTGCGTTCCGCACCATCCACCGCGCCCGGGCGATCGAGCTGCTCGCCGCCGCGGCCCACGCCGCGGGCGTGACCATCCGGCTGGGCGAACCCGTCGAGACGCTGCCCGAGGTGCCGCTGCTGATCGGCGCCGACGGGCTGCACAGCCGGGTGCGCACGGCGCTGAACGGCCCCGAGACGCCGTTCTTCACCGGCCAGGCGGCATGGCGGGCGCTGATCCCGCTCGAGCCCGACCCCGCGCCGGGGGCGCAGGTCTTCATGGGCCCCGGACGGCACCTCGTCTCGTACCCGCTCGCCCACGGGCTTCGGAACATCGTCGCGGTCGAAGAGCGGCAGGCGTGGACCGCCGAGGGCTGGGCGCAGGCGGATGATCCCGCAAACCTCCACCGCGCCTTTGCGGGGTTCGGGGGGCCGGTGCCGGGCTGGCTCGGGCAGGTGACGGCGTGCAGCGTCTGGGGGCTGCACCGCCATCAGGTCGCCGCGCGCTGGCACGACGAGCGCCGCGCGATCCTGGGCGATGCGGCGCACCCCACCCTCCCGTTCCTCGCGCAGGGGGCCTGCATGGCGATAGAGGATGCGTTGACGCTCGCCGCCTGCCTGGCGGCCGACGCCGACCAGCCCCGCGCGCTTGCCCGCTATCAGGCGCTGCGCCGCCCGCGCTGCACCCGCATCGTCGATGCGGCGACGGCCAACGCGCGCAACTATCACCTCGCCGGACCGCGCCGCCTGATCGGCCACGCCGCGCTGCGCGCCGCGAACCGCCTCGCCCCGCGGCAGGTGTTCGAACGCTTCGCCTGGGTCTACGACCACGACCCCGTCACAGCCGTGCCCTGAGGGCGCCGCGCGCCGCATCTTCCTTGCGCAAATATCCTCGGGGGTCCGGGGGCAGACAGCCCCCGGTCCGGCGGCGGGCGCCCTATGCCGCGGCGCGTTCCACCGCGGCGACGATGCCGTCCACGACCTCGCGCAGCATCGCCTCGTCCTCGGCCTCGGCCATCACCCGGATCAGCGGCTCGGTCCCCGACTTGCGGATCAGCACCCGCCCCGACGAGGCCAGCCGCGCCTCGGCCGCGGCGATCTCGGCCTTGACCGCCTCGGCGCCGAGCGGGTCGGCGCCGGCCCGATAGCGGACGTTCTTCAGCATCTGCGGCACCGGCTCGAACTGGCGGACCAGCGCGCTGGCCGGCGCGCCGCTGTCGGCCAGCGCGGCGAGGAACTGCAGGCCCGCAATCAGCCCGTCGCCGGTCGTCGCGTAATCGGTCATCACGATATGCCCCGACTGCTCGCCGCCGAGGTTGAAGCCCGCGCCGCGCATCCGCTCGACCACGTAACGGTCGCCGACCGCCGTCCGCTCGAGCCGCAGTCCGCGCCCGGTCAGATACCGCTCGAGCCCGAGGTTCGACATCACCGTGGCGACCAGCGCCCCGCCGCGCAGCCGGCCCGCGTCGGCCCAGCGGCCGGCGAGCAGCGCCATCACCTGATCGCCGTCCGCCACCGCGCCGGTCTCGTCGACGATCATCACCCGGTCCGCATCCCCGTCGAGGCTGATGCCCAGATGCGCGCCATGCGAGCGGACCGCGGCCGCACAGGCCTCGGGGTGGGTCGAGCCCACGCCCTCGTTGATGTTCAGCCCGTTCGGATCGACCCCGAGCGGGATCACTTCGGCCCCCAGCTCCCACAGCACGTCCGGGGCCGCGCGATAGGCGGCGCCGTTGGCGCAGTCGATCACCACCTTGAGCCCGTCGAGCCGCTGCCCGGCGGGAAAGGTGGTCTTGGCGTATTCGACGTAGCGCCCGCGCCCGTCCTCGATCCGCCGCGCCCGGCCGATGTTCTGCGGCTGGGCGAGCGTGATCTCGCCCGCGATGATCGCCTCGATCTCGGCCTCGGCGTCGTCCGAGAGCTTGAAGCCGTCGGGGCCGAAGAACTTGATGCCGTTGTCGGCGGCGGGGTTGTGGCTGGCCGAGATCATGATCCCGAGGTCGGCCCGCATCGAGCGGGTCAGGAACCCGACCGCCGGGGTCGGCACCGGCCCGAGCAGCAGCACGTTCATCCCCGTCGAGGTCAGCCCCGCGGTCAGCGCATTCTCGAGCATATAGCCAGACAGCCGCGTGTCCTTGCCGATCACCACCCGGTGGCCGTTCTTGCCGTCGCGGCGGAAATACCGCCCCGCGGCGGCACCAAGGCGCAGCGCCATCTCGGCGGTCATCGGGTGGGTGTTGGCGCGGCCGCGCACCCCGTCGGTGCCAAACAGCGATCTGCTCATGTCTCGGGTCCTTCTTCGAGCGCCTGCCAGAGCGACAGGCCCTGCCGCACCGGGGCGACATCGTGAATGCGGTGGATCTGGATGCCCTGCGCGACGGCGGCCAGCGTCAGCGCCAGCGTGCCCGGGTCACGGGCGGATGCCTCGGCCCCGCCGCCGATCTGGCCGATGAAGCGCTTGCGCGACACGCCGAGCAGCACCGGCACGCCGAGGCCGTGAAACAGCCCGATGCGGCGCAAGAGAGCAAGGTTGTGGGCGGTGGTCTTGCCGAAGCCGATGCCCGGATCGACCACGATCCGCGCCCGGGGCACGCCGGCCGCCTCGGCCCGGGCGATGCGCGCGGCGAGCGCGTCATAGACGTCCAGCAGCACGTCGCCATAGCGCGGGTCGTCCTGCATCGTCTCGGGCAGGCCCTGCGCGTGCATCAGGCACAGCGCCGCGCCGCTCTCGGCCACCGCCGCGGCCATCTCGGGGTCGAAGTCGAGGCCCGAGACGTCGTTGACCATCCCCGCCCCCGCCGCAACGGCGGCGCGGGCCACGGTCGCCTTGCGTGTGTCGACGGACAGCGCCGCGACGCCCGTCAGCGCCGAAATCGCCGGCAGCACGCGGGCGGTTTCCTCGGCCACGGGCACCTCGGCGGCGCCGGGGCGGGTCGACTCGCCGCCGATGTCGAGGATCTCGGCCCCCGCCGCCGCGAGCGCCCGGGCGCGGCCCACGCCGCCGTCCTCGGTCCAGCGCCCGCCGTCCGAGAAGCTGTCGGGGGTCACGTTGACGATCCCCATCAGCCGCGGGCGGTCCATCGAGAGGCCGAGCACCGGCGGGCGCGGCCGGGTCAGCGCGGCGATGACCTCGGGTGGGGCGTCGTCCACGATCTCGGGCGCAGCCCCGCGGGCCAGCCGCTCGAGACGCGAGAACCGCACCCAGCCCCCCGCCAGCCGCCAGCGCCCCGCGATGGGGACCGGCTCGGGAAGGGGGCGGAAATAGACGCGCTCAGGCATGGGGCGACAACATCTTGTGGTGAGGCAGGATGCCCGCGTTCCCGGCGGGCGGCAAGGATCAGGCCGGGGCGCGGGTCGAGGGGACGCGGAAACCCGCCGGTGCGGCGGGCAGCGCGGTGCCCTCGGGCAAGGCCCAGAGCAGCCCCCGCGCGTCCAGCCGGTCGGCCAGCCACCAGGCCAGTTCGTCCGGCGCGGCCGGCACGTTCGGCACGTCGGCGATCATCCGCGCCGGCGCCCAGACCACGGCGAGGCCGTTGGCCGCCGCCCAGTCGATCTCGGTCCGGCTGTCCGCGACCCCGAGCCCCAGCCGCCCGGCCAGCGCCCACGCCGCCTGGTCGAGCGCCAGAAGCGCGATCCGCCGCGCGTCGCCGCCCTCGGGCACCGGCAGACCGGGCGCGTCGGGGACCAGTACCACCGGCCCCTCGGGCAGGGTCGGGGCGGCGCCGGCGAACAGCACCACGGGCCGCGCCACCTCGGCCGCCGCGGCGACCCGCCCCTGCCGGCGCACCAGCGTCACCCCCAGCGCGCCGGGTCCGCGGTCGAGCTTTTCGATGGTCACCGCCACCGACGCCGCCCGCGGATGGGTCAGGATCTGCGCCGCGATCCGCTCACCCAGCGTCTCGAGCAGTTCGTAGCGGCGATCCGCCAGCCCGTCGCGGATCGCGTCGGTTAGCACGTCATAGCTGAGGATGCGGTCCACCTGATCGTCGGCGCCGATCACCGGCTCGGCCAGCTCGGCCTCGATGGCAAAGCGCAGCCGCTGGGACCGGCCACGCTCGGACTGGAAGGCGCCGATCTCGGCCGAGACGACGAAATCGCGCAGGTGGATGCGGTCGGGTTGGTCCATGGCGCCCATCTGGAACGAACGCGGCCCCGCCGCAAGGCAGGGCCGTCAGGGATGGTCGGTCGACCGCGGTCAGTTCGAGGCGATGCGCGCCCCGCCGCCGCGGCGGTAGAAGATGTGGCTGCCGATCCGGGTCGTGCGGGTGAAGCGCTTCGACCACGACGGGCGCACATAGGTCGTGTGGAAATAGGTCGCCCCGCCGGTCAGGCTGCGCGGCTTGCCGCTCAGCGCTTCCTGCGCGACCCGGAGGGCGCGGCTCGCCGCGGCGCCGTCGCGCATCCGCAGGCTGCGGCCCTTGTAGCTGAACTGGCCCGACTGGTTCACCACGCCGCAGACCGACTTGGGGAACGCGGGGTGATCGACGCGGTTGAGGATCACCTCGGCCACCGCGCGCTGGCCATTTAGCGATTCGCCCCGGGCTTCGAAATACAGCGCCTCGGTCAGGCACTTAAGCGAGGCGCCGCTGGCCGAGGCGCCGCCGGTGCGGGCCTGGATGAGGCGTTCGGGGCCACCGGCGACGGTGCCCTGCTGGGACACCCCGCGGTGAGTTTCGGCGTTGACGGCAGACGGCACGATCGGCAGGGCCAGCGCGACACACACACCCACGTGCGCCAGCCTTTTGAGCAGCTTGGTCATATAGGTCAGAGTCCTGGTTCCGTTGGCGGGGGCGCTGTGGCAGCAGCGACACACCCTCTCTGGCAGCGGTGATGCGACCAGCGGCCGGGGCTTTACCAGCGGACCCCACAACCTCAGGCAGAACGGGTCCGGAATCGACCGATTCAGGCGGGAACTCGCCGACCGGAGTCGGTGGCTTCGGCGGGGTTTTGCGATTTTTCGCCGGGGATCATACCCCCGCGGGCGGCGCGGCAGAGTCCAATCCCGCCTCGGCGCGGCCCGAATCGGCCAGCCGGCGCAGGATCGTCTCTTGCGCCGCAGCGAGCCGCGCGACCGGCACGCGGAAGGGCGAACAGCTCACATAGTCGAGCCCGGCGCGCAGGCAGAACGCGATGGAATCGGCGTTGCCGCCATGCTCGCCGCACATCGAGACGGTGATGCCCGGCTTCTGCGCCCGTGCCCGCGCGGCGCCGATCATCACCAGCTCGCCCACTCCGTCCTGGTCGAGGATGTGGAAGGGGTCCTCGCTGAACACCCCCTGCCCGACATACGAGTTCATGAACCGCGCCGCGTCGTCGCGCGACAGGCCATAGGTCATCTGCGTGAGGTCGTTGGTCCCGAAGGACAGGAAGCTGCAATGGGCGGCGATCTCGCCCGCCCGCAGGGCGGCGCGCGGCGTCTCGACCATCACCCCCAGGCGATAGGCGAACTCGGCGCGCTTCTCGGCTCGGACGGCGGCGGCGACGCTTTCGATGCGGTGGCGGATCAGCTCGACCTCGCGCATGGCGCTGACCAGCGGGATCATGATCTCGGGGACCACGCCCTCGCCCTGCCGCCCGGCCTCGATCGCGGCCTCGAAGATGGCGCGGGCCTGCATCTCGTAGATCTCGGGCACGGTGATCCCGAGCCGCACCCCGCGCATCCCCAGCATGGGGTTGTACTCGCTCAGCGCCTCGACCCGGCGCACCACGTCCGACAGCGGCAGGTCGAGCGATTCCGCCAGCTCGCGCATCCCCTCGCGGTCGTGGGGCAGGAACTCGTGCAGCGGCGGGTCGAACAGGCGGATGGTGACGGGATAGCCGTCCATGATGCGGAACAGGTTGGTGAAGTCCGCCCGCTGCATCGGCAGCAGCCGGTCCAGCGCCACGCGCCGGTCCTCGGGGCGGTCGGCGAAGATCATCTCGCGCATCGCCGGCAGGCGGTTCTCCTCGAAGAACATGTGCTCGGTGCGGCAGAGGCCGATGCCCTGCGCCCCGAACATCCGGGCGGTGCGGGCGTCCTCGGGCGTGTCGGCGTTGGCGCGCACCCCCATCTCGCGCGCGGCGTCGGCCCAGTCGAGAAGCTGGGTGAAGCTGTCGTCGAGCGCCGGTTCCAGCATCTCGGCGGCGCCGGCCAGCACCTCGCCCGAGGTGCCGTCGATGGTGATCTCTTCGCCCTCGCGGAAGCTGCGGGTGCCCGCGCGCATGACCCGGGCGCGCACGTCGATGTGGATGCCCGCGGCGCTGACGATGCAGGGGAGGCCGAGCCCGCGGGCGATCACCGCGGCATGGCTCGACATCCCCCCGCGCTCGGTCAGGACGGCGACCGAGGCGTGCATCCCGCGGATGTCCTCGGGCAGTGTCTCGCGGCGGACCAGCACGGCGGCCTCGCCGCGGGCGGCGGCCGCCTGGGCGGCGGCGGCGGAAAAGACGATGCGGCCGGTGGCGGCGCCGGGGCTGGCCGCCATGCCACGGGTAATGAGGTCGCGCGGCGCGCGCGGATCGACCTGGTGATGCAGCAGCTCGGCCAGCGCCCGCGGCTGGACCCGCATCAGCGCCTGATCGGGCGGGATGATCCCGTCACGGGCCAGCGCCACCGCGATGCGGACCGCGGCGCGCGACGAGCGCTGGACGCGGATCGCGTCGATGATCGACAGCACCCCGTCGGCGACGACGAACTCGATCTGCATCTCTTCGCGCAGCCGCTCGCGGGCGGCGACGCCGAAGCGGACCAGATCGGCAAAGACCTCGGGCGCGGCCTCCTCGAGCGAGGGGCCGCGGGCGTCGCGGGTGAGATAGATAGACCCCGCGTCGCGGCCGACCGCGCGGCCCTGGGTCTGGCCGCGGAAGCGGCCGGTGATGCGGGGCGTGCCGGTCACGCTGTCGATGAACTGGATCGAGCCCGAGCCGGTGACCCCCGGCCCCAGCGCCAGCGCCATGTCCTGCACCACGAGGCCCAGCGGCGCATCGGCGGGCGCGCCCTTGGCCTGCCGCAAGAGCCGCGCGGTCGGCCCGTCCCAGGCCCGCGCCATCGAGCGCAGCACCTCGCCCAGCTGCCGGGCGGGGTCCTGCGGGAAGGGCTCGTCGGTCTCGTCCTGATAGGCGTCGAGCACCTCGGCCAGCGACGCCGCCGGGTCCGAAAACATGTCCGGGTCCAGCCGCGCGACGTGGATCGCATAGGACTGCACGAACCCGCGGTAGAGCGCGTCCGCCGCCTCGGCCCCCAGCCGCTCGGTGAGCTGGCGATGGCAGGCGTCGTTCAGCCCGATGTTGAGGATGGTGCTCGGCCCGCCCCACTCGGGGTCCATCGCCGAGGGACGCACCCCCATCAGCCCGCCGCCCTCGGCGATCAGCCGCCCCAGCTCGGCCTCGGGGAGCGAGCGGCCCGCGGCGATGGCGCGCACGACGCTGGCCGGGATGGCCCGGCTGCGCGGCACCGGCAGGTCCATGCGGATCAGCCGCTGCAGGCACTTGGCGCGCCAGCCGTGCACCGTCGCCGACACCGGCGCAGAGGGGGTGATCTCGACGAACTGGCTGAAATCGGCGGGGTTCATGGCCCGCGACCCTAAGCCCGGTTTCGCGGATGCTGCAAGAGCGAAGGCCGCCCCGGCCCCGCGCGTCGGGTCAGGCGTCGATCTCGACCCAGACCGGCACGTGGTCGGACGGCTTCTCGGTCGCGCGCTGGTCGCGGTCCACGCCCGCATCCCGCATCAGGTCGGCGGCCTGCGGGCTCAGCAGCAGATGGTCGATGCGGATGCCGTTGTCACGCTCCCACGCCTGGCGCTGATAGTCCCAGAAGGTGAAGGGCCCGCGCGTCCCGTGCGGATCGCGGATGCGCAGCGCGTCGGTCCAGCCCTGGTTGACGATGCGGCGAAAGGCCGCGCGCGTCTCGGGCAGGAACAGCGCGTCCTCGACCCAGCGCTCGGGGTGGGCGGCGTCGCGCGGCTCGGGAATGACGTTGTAGTCGCCCAGCATCACCACCGGCGCCTCGGTGTCGAGCAGCGCGGCGGCGCGGGCGCGCAGCCGCTCCATCCAGGCGAGCTTGTAGTCGTATTTCGGCCCCGGCGCCGGGTTGCCGTTCGGCAGGTAAAGCCCGGCCACGGTCACCGCGTGGCGCGCGCCCATCACCTCGGCCTCGATCCAGCGCGCCTGCTCGTCGCCGTCGTCGCCGGGCAGGCCGCGCCGCACCGCCTCGACCGGCAGGCGCGAGAGCAGCGCGACGCCGTTCCAGCTTTTCTGCCCGTGGGTCCAGACCTGCCAGCCGAGATCCTCGATCAGCTCGGCGGGGAAGCCCTCGTCCACGGTCTTGATCTCTTGCAGCACCACCACGTCGGGCTGCGCCTCGGGCAGCCAGGCGGTCAGCTGGGCGATCCGCGCCTTGACACCGTTGATGTTGAAGCTGGCGATCTTCACGGCTCTGATCCCTCGGGCTGGACCCATATATCCCGGGGTCCGGGGCAGCGCCCCGGTCCGGCGGCTCAATTTTCGGCGGCAGGCGCCGTGACGATCAGCCGGTCGATCCGCATCGCGTCCATGTCCGCGACCTCGACCGTCCAGCCTTCATGGGTGAACACGTCGCCGGTGCGCGGGATGCGGTTGATGATCGACAGCACCATCCCGGCGACGGTGTGGAAATCCCCGTCCGGCACCGGGAACCCCGTCTCGCCGGCGAACTCGTCGGCGCTTTCGCTGCCGGCGACCAGCCACGAGCCGTCGGCGCGGCGAACCACGTCCGGCTCTTCGCCCTCGGCGTCGACGAAATCGCCGGTGATCGCCTCAAGCAGGTCCATCGCGGTGATGATGCCCTGGAAATGCCCGTATTCATCGTAGACGAGGACCATGCGCGAGGGCGTCACGCGCATCACCTCGATCACCGACAGCGCGTCGGCGGCGTCGAGCACGGTGGGCGCCTCGCGCATCAGCGCCCGCAGGTCGGGCGCCTCGACCCCGATCAGGTCGCGAAGCGCGACCACGCCCAGGATCTCGTCGGCCGAGCCTTCGGTGACCGGCAGGCGCGAGAACCGGGCGGCGCGGGCCTTCTCGATCACCACCTCGGGCGGGTCGGTGACGTCGACCGTCTCGACATCGCGGCGCGGTGTCATCATCGCCGCCGCGGTGCGGTCGGCGACCCGCATGACGCCCGCGATCATCCCCCGCTCACCCTCGAGCAGCACGCCCGCCTGGGTGGCCTCGGTCAACGTCATGCGGACCTCTTCGTCGGTGATGGCGCGGTCGGACTGGTCGCGCACCCCGATCAGGTGCAGCACCAGCCGCGCGGTGGTGTCGAGAAACCACACCAGCGGCGTGCCGATCCGCGCCAGCATCCGCATCGAGGGCGCGACGCGGGCGGCGATCCGCTCGGGGTTGGACATGGCGATCTGCTTGGGGACCAGTTCGCCCACGATCACCGAAAGCGCCGTGATGGCGGTGACGACGAGGAACACCCCGAGCGTCTGGGCCACGCCGAAGGGCATCCCGGCCCGCACCAGCGCGCCTGCCGCCCGCGCGCCCAGCGTCGCGCCCGAGACCGCGCCGGTCAGCACGCCCACGAGGGTGATGCCGATCTGCACCGAGGACAGGAACTTGCCCGGCTGTTCCAGCAGGCCCAGCGCCACCTGCGCGCCGCTGTCGCCCTTTTCGGCCATGCTCGCCAGCCGCGCGGGACGCGAGCTGACCACCGCCAGCTCGGACATCGACAGCACGCCGTTGGCCACGGTCAAGAGGACGATCAGCAGGATCTCGAAGATCATGGCGTGTCAGATCGAGAAGGACGTGCCGCAGCCGCACGAGGCGCTGGCGTTGGGGTTGTCGATGGTGAAGCGCGCCCCGATCAGCTCGTCCGACCAGTCGATCGTGGCCCCGGCGAGGAACGGCAGCGACACCGGGTCCACGACCACGCGCTGCCCCGCCTCTTCCAGCACCAGATCGTCCGGGGCCGGCGCGTCCATGCGGATGTCGTACTGAAAGCCCGAGCAGCCGCCACCGGCCACCGCCACCCGCAGGGCGGGCACCGCACCGTCACCCGAACTGCCGGCGTTGATCTCGGCCAGCCGCGCAAAGGCGCGGGGCGTGACCTTGGGGGGCAGGTTCATGGGGCGTTCCCGTTTCGTGTCCTGATCACGAACTATAGGTTCGCAAGGCACGTCCCGCAAGGAACCCGCCCCGAAAGGCCCGCCGCCGCATGGTCCCCGCTTCGCCGCCCCGCCGGCACCCGACTGCCCCCGACCCCGCGGCCGAGATGGCCACGACCCGTCCCGGCGGCCTCGCCCCCTTCGCCTGCCGCCCGCAGGCCAGCCGCGGCCGCCGCCACCCGGAGGAGCTGTCCACCTTCCGCTCGCCCTGGCAGCGCGACCGCGACCGGATCATCCACTCGTCGGCCTTCCGCCGGCTCAAGCACAAGACCCAGGTGTTCGTCGAACAGGACGGCGACGGGTATCGCGGCGACTATTACCGCACCCGCCTGACCCACACGATCGAGGTGGCGCAGGTCGCCCGCACCATCGCCGCGGCGCTCGGGCTCGACACCGATCTGGCCGAGGCGGTGGCGCTGGCCCACGACCTCGGCCACCCGCCCTTCGGCCATACCGGCGAGGATGCGCTCGCCGCGCTGATGGCGCCCTACGGCGGCTTCGACCACAACGCCCAGGCGCTGAGGATCGTGACCCGGCTGGAACGCCACTACGCCGGCTTCGACGGCCTCAACCTGACGTGGGAAACGCTCGAAGGCATCGCCAAGCACAACGGCCCGGTGCCCGCCCCCTGGCCCTGGGCGCTGGCCGAGGTCAACGCCGACTGGAACCTGCGGCTCGACACCCATGCCAGCGCCGAGGCGCAGGTGGCGGCGGTGGCCGACGACATCGCCTATAACCACCACGACCTGCACGACGGCCTGCGCGCCGGGCTCTTCACCGAGGCCGACCTGTCCGAGCTGCCGCTGGTCGGCCCGGCGCTGGCCGAGGTGGACCGGCTGCACCCGGGCCTCGACCCGATGCGGCGCCGGCACGAGGCGCTGCGCCGGGTGTTCGGGGTGATGGTCGAGGACGTGATCGCCGTCGCCCGCGGCCGGCTGTCCGCCGCCGCCCCGGGGGATGTCGAGGCGATCCGGGCGATGGACGGCCCGGTGATCCGCTTCTCCAAGCCGCTCTACCAGAACCTCAAGGCGATCAAGGGCTTCCTCTTCACCCGGATGTACCGCGCCGACTCGGTCGTGCGCGAACGCCAGCGCGCCACCGAGATGCTGAACGCGCTCTTCCCGATGCTGCTGGACGATCCCCGGCTGATGCCGGCCGAGTGGCAGGACTGGGCGCTCGAGGCGCCCGACCGGACCGGGCGGGCGCGCGTCGTGCTCGACTACGTGGCGGGCATGACGGACCGCTATGCGGTCTCGGAATACCAGCGCCTGACCGGCGGGCGCGGGGGCTTCGGGGGCGCCGACTGAGGGCTGCGCGTCAGCGCAGGAAGATCAGCCCCATCCCGGCGACCGCGATCAGCGCGCCGGACCAGCTTGCCGCGCTCGGCCGCTCGCCGGTCACGGCCCAGAGGATCGGCAGGATCATCACCGGCGACAGCGCCGACAGCGTCGAGACGATCCCGACCTTGCCGCCCTGCAGCGCGAACAGCAGCAGCGTCATCCCGATCACCATGGCGATCACGCCCGAGGCCGCGATCTGCGCCGTCATCCGCGGCCCCGGCCGCGCCTCGATCCGCGCCACCGGCAGGCGCATCGCCATCAGCGCCGCGAGACAGGCGACCGCCGCCGCGACCCGGATCAGCGAGCCGGCGAACGGGTCCATCCCCGCCGCCATCGCCGGCCGCGCGATCATCGACCCCGCCGCCTGGCCGAAGGCCGCGAGCAGCCCCAGCGCCACGCCGGTGCCGACCCGGCCGCGCACCGCCTCGAAGTCGCTCGCCCCGCCGCGGCCGAGCACGCAGATCGCCACCCCGACCGAGCAGAGCGCGACGCCCGCCACGCCCTGCGCCGAGAGCGTCTAGCCCAAGACCATCCAGCCCAGCACCGCGGCGATCGGGGCGTTCATCGCAAACAGCGCCCCGGTGCGGCGCGGCCCGAGCCGGCGCAGGGCGAAGAACAGCAGCGTGTCGCCGCCGAAGATGCCGATCAGCCCCGACCACAGCATCGGCGGCAGCAGGGCTGCGTCGATCCCGCGCCAGCGACCTGTCGCCAGCACCAGCGCCAGCAGGACGCCGGTGACGATCCCCTGCCGGATCAGATTGAAGCCGAAGGGCCCGAGCGCCCGAACCGGCCCCGCCGACAAAAGCCCCGTCACCGCCCAGCAGATCGCGGCCCCGAGCGCGGCGAGTTCATGGATGGGCATCGGGCGCTCCCGGTCGCGCGGCGGGATGAGGGCTAGACCATCATCTCCTTAGTCGCCGTCAGCTTCAGCTCGGGGTGGTCGCGCACCACGCGGTCGATGTCCCATTGCAGGCGCGTGAGATAGACCGTGTCGCCGTCGTGGTCGGTCGCCATGTGCTGCTTGTTGGTCGCGGCGAAGCGGTCCACCGCCTCACGCTCACCCGACACCCAGCGGGCCGAGGTGAACTGCGACGGCTCGAAGCGCACCGGCAGGCCGTATTCTTGCTCGATCCGGCTGGCCAGCACCTCGAACTGCAGGGCGCCCACGACACCGACGATGAAGCCCGAGCCGATCATCGGCTTGAACACCTTGGCCGCGCCCTCTTCGGCGAACTGCATCAGCGCCTTTTCCAGGTGCTTGGCCTTCATCGGGTCGCCCGCCCGCACGGTCTGCAACAGCTCCGGCGCGAAGGACGGGATGCCGGTGAAGCGCAGCCCCTCGCCCTCGGTCAGCGCATCGCCGATGCGCAGCTGGCCGTGGTTCGGGATGCCGATGATGTCGCCGGCCCAGGCCTCCTCGGCCAGCTCGCGGTCGGCGGCGAGGAACAGCACCGGGTTCGACACCGCCATCGGCTTCTTCGAGCGGACGTGCAGCAGCTTCATCCCGCGCTCGAAATGCCCCGAGGCGAGGCGGACGAAGGCCACCCGGTCGCGGTGCTTGGGGTCCATGTTGGCCTGCACCTTGAAGACGAAGCCGGTGACCGGCGTCTCCTCCGGGGCGATCTGGCGCTCGGCGGCGGTCTGGGGCTGCGGTTCGGGGCCGAACTCACCGATCCCGGTCATCAGCTCGCGCACGCCGAAGCTGTTGATCGCGCTGCCGAACCAGATCGGGGTCATGTGCCCTTCAAGGAACGCCTTGCGGTCGAAGGCGGGCAGAAGCTCGCGCGCCATCTCGATTTCCTCGCGCAACTGCGCGAGCTGGCCCGCCGGGATGTGCTCGGCGAGCTTCGGGTCGTCGAGCCCCGCGATCTGCACCGTCTCGGCCACCCGGTTGCGGTCGGCGCGGTCCATCAGCTCGAGCCGGTCGTGCAGCAGGTCGTAGCAGCCCAGAAAGTCGCGCCCCATGCCGATCGGCCAGCTGGCCGGCGCCACGTCGATGGCGAGATTCTCTTGGATCTCGTCGATGATCTCGAAGGTGTCGCGGCTCTCGCGGTCCATCTTGTTGCAGAAGGTCAGGATCGGCAGGTCGCGCAGCCGGCAGACCTCGAAGAGCTTGCGGGTCTGGCTTTCCACCCCCTTGGCGCCGTCGATCACCATGATCGCGGCATCGACCGCGGTCAGGGTGCGATAGGTGTCCTCGGAGAAGTCCGAGTGGCCGGGCGTGTCCACGAGGTTGAAGCGGTAGGCCCCGAAATCGAAGCTCATCGCCGAGGCCGAAACCGAGATGCCGCGTTCCTGCTCCATCTTCATGTAGTCCGAGCGCGTGCGCCGCGCCTCGCCCTTGGCGCGGACCTGTCCCGCCATCTGGATGGCGCCGCCGAACAGCAGGAACTTTTCGGTCAGCGTGGTCTTGCCGGCGTCGGGATGCGAGATGATCGCAAAGGTCCGGCGGCGGGCGATTTCGGGCGGCAGTTGGGGGCGGTTGTCCAGCATGGGGCGGCTTTAGCCGAGCCCGGACCGCGCGGCAACGGCCCCGTCCGCGACGGCGCCCCGCGACGGCATCCTCGGCGCAGACGGGTGCGTCCGAAGGCCCGGTGGCCGGAATACTCGCCCCGCGGTTGTCGCGAGGGGCCAGATTTGCTATACATCCGGTTGAGCGCCAACCTTTGTTCTCAGCGTGGGCCGGACGTCGTCCTGCCCATCAAAGGCTTATTTTCCCGGGAAATCGGTGCCTCTCCAGTCCGCCGACCATCATGCGGGTCGGCCCGATGAGGAAGACATCATGGCCAAGCTTTACATCGTCAACAATCCGTCCACCTACACCGGCCCCGTGCCGACAGGCTTCACCCTGCACGCGCCAGGTGACATCTGGCTGCGCAACGGCGACGAGGTGATCCTGTCGAACACGCTGTCCAGCAGCGTCAACTTTCGTCCCGAACGCGGGTACGCGCAGTCCGAGGCCGATCCCGTGGTGTCGCTCGAGCAGGGCCGGCACGGCGCTTACAACGTGACCACACAAGTGTGGTTGGCGCGCGAGGACCTGTCGCTGCAGATCCAGGTGCCCGACGACACCGACGCGCGCAGCGTCAACATCTCGGCCAGCGGGACTGACGGCAGCGACATCACCGTGGGCAGCAATTCGTCGATCGGCAACGTGACGGGCGGCAACGATTCCGGCGACAACGACAGCCTGACCGTGGGCGACGGATCGTCGGTTGGCACCATCAACATGGGCAACGGCGACAATTACGTGCTCATCGGCGACAACGTCACGCTGAATGGCGCGTCCAACGCGATCATCACCGGGTCCGGCAACGACCGGGTATTCCTGGGCGAGGGCGTCGTCGCAGCCAATCCCATCTTCACCGGGCCGGGAAGCGACACGGTCGGCGCGTCGACGGGCGACTTCGCGGTCGACATGGGCATCAGACTGCCCAACGACGACACGTTGATCATCACCGCCAGCCCCGGCGGGCTGGGCGACCTGACCGGCGCACTGAAGGATGCCAAGTTCAGCTACGACCCAGCCTTGAGGCAGTTCTACGGCGGGCCGAACGAGACGTTCGCCTACGGCGGCATCACCTACGAGAACATCGATTTCATAGTTGCGGCCCCCTATTGCTTCGCCGCCGGCACGATGATCGAGACGGACCGCGGCGCGGTCGCCGTCGAGGCACTGGCCGAAGGCGACCTCGTCGTGACCCGCGACAACGGGCTGCAACCAATCCGCTGGATCGGGTCGCGCAGCCTCTCGGCCCAAGAGCTCGCCGGGAACGAGAAGCTGCGCCCGATCCGCATCCGCGCCGGTGCCCTCGGGCACGGGGTTCCGGCCGCCGATCTGCTGGTCAGCCCGCAGCACCGGGTGCTCGTCCGCTCGAAGATCGCGCAGAAGATGTTCGGGACCGACGAGGTTCTGGTCGCCGCCAAGCAGCTCTGCCAGATCGACGGGATCGACATCGCCCATGATCTGGCGGCGGTCGTCTATTACCACCTGCTGTTCGACCGGCACGAGGTGGTGATCTCGAATGGGGCCGAAACCGAGAGCCTGTTCACCGGACCCGAGGCGCTGAGATCGGTCGGCCCGGCCGCGCTGGCCGAGATCCTGACGCTGTTCCCCGAACTCGCGGACCGCGACTACCAGCCCGCCGCGGCGCGGACGCTCGCCTCGGGCCGGTTGGGCCGGAAGCTGGCGGTGCGCCACGGGCAGAATGCCAAGCCCCTGGTGAGCTGAGGCCACCCGCCGCGGGTCGTCGGTCGGCGGTTGTGGCGTGTGGCGCCTGAATCCGCGAGGCGCGGGGCAGCCGCACCACCGGAATCGCCGCGACCAAGGCGAGCTTGAGGATGCGGGGGCTCGGCGGTCACGCGGCCCGCCTGCCTGCACGGGCGGCTCGGAGGACGTTCAGGGGACTGCTCGGGCGATCCACCGGGTCAGCCAGCCGTCCACCAGCGGACCAAGCGTCATCACCAGCGCCAAGCCCCCCGCCAGCCCGAGGATCACCAGCACCGCCACGCCGTAGGGCTCGCGCGGCAGCCGCCCCCGGACCAGATCGGACAGCATCGACAGGACGCCGAGGACGAATCCCCACACGCCCTTCACGGATCAGACGAACTGCTCGCGCATCAGCCGTTCCTCCATCCCGTGGCCCTTGTCGAACAGGATGCGGTGGGCGATGCGCGGCTCGGACCGGATTTCGACCCACAGCACCCGCTCGACCTGGCGCGAGTCGGCGTCGGCCATCACCGGGCGCTTGCGCGGGTCGAGCACGTCGAAGCGCACCACCCCCGACTTGGGCAGGATCGCCCCCCGCCAGCGGCGCGGGCGGAATGGGGCGATGGCGGTCAGCGCCAGCACGTCCGAGCCGAGCGGCAGGATCGGCCCGCCGGCCGAATAGTTGTAGGCGGTCGAGCCCGCGGGGGTCGAGAGCAGCGCGCCGTCCGCGACCAGCTCCTCCATCCGCACCCTTCCGTCGACGCTGATCTGCAGCTTGGCCGCCTGCGGGCCGGCGCGCAGCAGGCTCACCTCGTTGATGGCGAGCGCCCGGTGCTCGGCCCCGTCGGGCGCGCCCGCGACCATCGACAGCGGGTTGATGACGGTCACTTCCGCCCCGGCGATGCGGGCGGGCAGGTTGTCCTCGGCATAGTCGTTCATCAGGAAGCCGACGGTGCCCCGGTTCATCCCGTAGACCGGCCGCCCGAGGTTCTGGCGCAGCACCGACAGCATCTGCCCGTCGCCGCCCAGCGCCACCACGACGTCGGCCCGCGCCACCGGGGCCTGCCCGTAGCGGTCCATCAGCCGGCCCAGGGCGGACAGCGCGATGTCGGTATCGCTGGCGGTGAAATGGATCGCGGTCATGGGCCCAGAGCTTGCACCCCCGCCCCCCGATGGCAAGGCCCGGCCGCCCCCGGTGTCGCCGCGTCCGGGCCCTCGGGGCCGGCGGCCGCCCGGGCTGCGACGCGAATCTGCCACCGCGATGTCGCCTGCGTTCTGGCAAGCCCCGCGCAAAGCGGCTAACACCCATCGCACACCTCGCCCGCGGAGAGCCCCGATGACCGACAGCGCCTTTTTCACCGAAGTCCTCGCCGACCGTGACCCCGAGATCGCCGAGGCGATCCGCCAGGAACTCGGCCGCCAGCGCGACGAGATCGAGCTGATCGCCTCCGAGAACATCGTCTCGAGGGCCGTGCTCGAGGCGCAGGGGTCGGTGCTGACGAACAAATATGCCGAGGGCTACCCGGGCAAGCGCTACTACGGCGGCTGCCAGTACGTCGACATCGCCGAAACGCTGGCGATCGAGCGTGCCAAGCAGCTCTTCGGCTGCGAATTCGCCAACGTCCAGCCGAACTCGGGCAGCCAGATGAACCAGGCGGTGTTCCTGGCGCTGCTGCAGCCGGGCGACACGTTCATGGGCCTCGACCTCAACTCGGGCGGGCACCTGACGCACGGCTCGCCGGTGAACATGAGCGGCAAGTGGTTCAACGTGGTCAGCTACGGCGTGCGCCAGCAGGACCAGCGGCTCGACATGGAGGAGATCCGCCGCAAGGCCGTCGAGTCGAAGCCGAAGCTGATCGTGGCCGGCGGCACCGCCTACAGCCGCGTCTGGGACTGGGCTGAGTTCCGCAAGATCGCCGACGAGGTCGGGGCCTACCTGATGGTGGACATGGCCCATATCGCCGGTCTGGTCGCGGGCGGCGCGCATCCCTCGCCCCTGCCCCACGCCCATGTCGTGACCACCACCACCCACAAGTCGCTGCGCGGTCCGCGGGGCGGCATGATCCTCACGAACGACGCCGAGATCGCCAAGAAGATCAACTCGGCCGTGTTCCCCGGCCTGCAGGGCGGCCCGCTGATGCACGTCATCGCCGCCAAGGCCGTGGCCTTCAAGGAGGCGCTGGACCCGTCCTTCAAGGACTACGCCGCGCAGGTCGTGAAGAACGCGCAGGCGATGGCCGACGAGCTGATGAAGGGCGGCATCGACATCGTGTCGGGCGGCACCGACAACCACCTGTGCCTCGCCGACCTGCGGCCCAAGGGCGTGACCGGCAAGGCGACCGAGGCCGCGCTGGGGCGCGCCCACATCACCTGCAACAAGAACGGCGTGCCGTTCGACCCGGAAAAGCCCTTCGTCACCTCGGGCATCCGCCTCGGCGCCCCGGCGGGAACGACCCGCGGGTTCAAGGAGGAGGAGTTCCGCCAGATCGCCCGCTGGATCGTCGAGGTCGTCGACGGGCTCGCCGCCCACGGCGAGGACGGCAACGCCGAGACCGAGTCCAAGGTCCGCGCCGAGGTCGAGGCGCTCTGCCGCCGCTTCCCGCTTTACGAAGGGATGTGAGCGGGCGGCGCTGGCGCGGCGCCAGCGGCGCCCTCGGCCGGGTATTTGGGCCAGACAGAAACGGAGGGCCGCAGCTCTAAGCTGCGGCCCTCAGCGCATCCGAATGGTGACCGGCAGGGTCGCCTGAAACGGGCGGCCGTCCGGGGGCGCGCCGAGGCGGGGCATCCGCGCCGCCTGCCGCCCCAGCGCCGCATCGACGCCCGGATCGCCCGAGCCGCGGCTGAGCCGCGCGCGCGTCGCGCCGGAGGGGTCCACCGTCACCACCACCTCGGCGCTGACCGTGCCCCGCGCGCCCGTGGCGGGCGTCCGGGCCATGTGACGCCGCACCTTGTCGCCCGCCGTGCGCTGCCAGGACTGCATGGCGCCTGCCGACGCGCGGCCGGTCCCCTGCGCCTGCTGCCCCTGTCCCTCCTGCCCCTGCCCCGCGGCCCCGGTCCGTTGCCCCGTTGCGCCCGCGGCTGCCTGCGGCGACCGCGCCGCCTCGGCGGCGGGG
>NZ_JBHMQU010000012.1:0-30533 GCF_042435015.1 Paracoccus panacisoli
GGCGCCGGCCTCGGGCGTCGCCGCGGGGGCGGTCGCAGCCGGGGTGGCCTCGGCGGCCGCGGCAGCATCGCTCGCAGCTTCGGCGGCCGAGTCGGCGGCGGCTTCGGCGGCCTTGGCCGCGTCGGTCGCGGTCGCCGCGGCATCCTTGGCAGCCTCGGTCGCGGTCGCGGTGGCGTCCTTGGCGGCTTCGGTCGCGGCCTCGGTCGCGGCGGCGGTGGCGGCGTCGGTCACGGCTTCGGCCGCGGCGGGTGCGGGCGGCACCACGACCGGGGCGGTCGTCGTCGCATCGGTCGCGGTCTGCGCCAGTGCGGCGAGTGGCGCGACGGCCAGCAGTGCGGCCAGGACGGCGGTTGAGGTTCGAGCCATGTCTGTTCCTTTCAGGGCAGGGCACTGTCAGCGCGAAAGACGCTGGCCGCGCTGGTAACACGCCGGATCGGGACTGTCAGGGGTCGCGCAGTCACCTTTGTGTAGAGCCGGCGGCGACCCGCGCGGGGCAGGGGGGTGCTGCGTAGGGTGGCGTCCCATCGCGCCTTTGACCCGGGCCAGAACGGTCCACCGCCGCCTCGCAACCCCTTGTCATGGAAAGGGGGATGCGGCGCGAGTGCTGCATCCCCCTCGTCCCCTGTAGGACTTGGCCGTTTCTGCGCGTGACGTTAGTCGCAAGCCACTCGCCCGTCAATGCGCCCGAAGGCCCCGCGAACGGCCGGTTTCGCCCCGCGACAACGTGCCGCCGGCGCCATCCGGCGCGGCCTTGTCAGCGGCTCGGCGACCCTCCCTTCCCGCGCCGCGCGGCACGGAAAAAAGCCGCGCCCGAAGGCGCGGCCAGTGGGTACGGAGGAAGCATCGGACCCTCGCCCGTCAACGATCCGACAGGGACACTCTGGCACCAAGTCGTTAATTTTGTATTGTTGTCCCGCGCGCCCCGTTGCGGCGCACCCGACCCGCTGCACGAAGGCCGCCCCCGTGACCCACCCGACGCCCCAAGACCCGACCGCCCGTCCGGACACGCCCGATGCCGCGGCAGACCGCGCCCCCGAGGCCGCGCCCCAGACCCCGCCGCCGCTGCCGGGGCGCGCACCCGACACCCCCCCGCCGCTTCCGACGTCCGCCGACCCGGCGCCCGCGCCGCCGCCCGCCCCCCACCCGGTCGTCGATTTCGATGCCGGCCTCGTCTTCGTCGGCGGCGGCGGCCCGGACTACGCCACGCCGCAGTCGCTGATCCTGAAATACGCCAACCGCCACGGGCTGATCGCGGGCGCCACCGGCACCGGCAAGACCGTCACGCTCCAGACCCTCGCCGAGGCGATGTCGCTCGCCGGCGTCCCGGTGGTGCTGGCCGATGTCAAGGGCGACCTCGCCGGCATGGCGGCCCCGGGCGGCACCGATCCCAAACTGCTCGCCCCCTTTGCCGAGCGCGCCGCCCGAATCGGCGCGCCGCTCGACTATCGCGCCTTCCCGGTCACCTTCTGGGACGTGTGGGGCGAAAAGGGCCACCCGGTCCGCACCACCCCGGCCGAGATGGGGCCGCTGCTTCTCGCCCGCCTCATGGGCCTGACCGACGTGCAGGAGGGGGTGCTGAACATCGCCTTCCGCGTCGCCGACGAAGAGGGGCTGGCGCTCGCCGACCTCAAGGACCTGCAATCCATGCTGGTCTGGGTCGGCGAGAACGCCAAGGAGCTGAGCCTGCGCTACGGCAACGTCGCCACCGCCTCGGTCGGCGCGATCCAGCGCGCGCTCTTGGTGCTGGAACAGCAGGGCGGCGACCGGCTTTTCGGGGAACCGGCGCTGGAACTCGCGGACCTGATGCGCACCGACGCCTCGGGCAAGGGGATGGTCAACATCCTCGCCGCCGAGCGGCTGATGAACGCCCCGCAGCTCTACGCGACCTTCCTGCTGTGGCTGCTGTCGGAACTCTTCGAGCAGCTGCCCGAGGTGGGTGACCCCGACCGCCCGCGCCTCGCCTTCTTCTTCGACGAGGCGCATCTGCTGTTCGACGGCGCCCCCCCGGCGCTCGTCGCCAAGGTCGAGCAGGTGGCGCGGCTCATCCGCTCCAAGGGGGTGAGCGTCTGGTTCATCACCCAGAACCCGGCCGACCTGCCCGATTCGGTGCTGGGCCAGCTCGGCAACCGCGCCCAGCACGCGCTGCGCGCCTTCACCGCCAAGGACCAGAAGGCGCTGCGCCAGGCGGCCGAGAACTACCGCGCCAACCCCGCCTTCGACACCGCCGACGCGATCCAGCACGTCGGCACGGGCGAGGCGGTGACCTCGTTCCTGGGCGCCAAGGGCGCGCCGGGGGTGGTCGAGCGCACGCTGGTCCGCCCGCCGCTGTCGCAGCTTGGCCCGATCCCCGACGCCGACCGGGACCGGATCATCCAGCTGTCGCCGCTGGGGCTGAAATACGCGACCCCGGTGGACCGCGAGAGCGCGTTCGAGCTGCTCGCCCAGCGGACCGCCGCCGCGGCCGAGGAAGCCGCCGCCGCCCAGCGGCGCGCGGCCGACGCGAGCCTCTTCGAGATGCGCAAGTCCGACGGCTACCGCCCCGGCCGGACCAGCACCGGCATCCAGATCGGGCCGCCCGCCACCCCGGCGCGGCGGGGCGATTCGATCGCCGAAGCCTTCGGCAAGAGCGTGGTCCGCACCATCGGCACCCAGGCCGGGCGCGAGATCGTGCGCGGCGTGCTCGGGACGCTGTTTCGGGGCCGCTGATCGGGGGCTGACCGCCCGAACCTCAGGGCAGGGCGCGCAGCGGCGCGGCGGCGGGCAGAAGCCGCGATTCCGCCAGCACCGCGATCATCAGCAGCACGTGCTGGTGCAGGTCATACTCGGCCGCGCCCTCCTGCCGGGCGGCGTTCATCCGGTCCTCCTCCGCCCGCAGCCGGGGCAGGGCATGACCAGGCGCGGGCAGCGTCTCGCTGCGCAAGAGCCGGCGCAGGTCGCGCTCGCGCCGCCAGCGGGCCTGCCCGGCGACCGCGGCCCGCACCAGCGCGGCGGGACGGCGCAGCGGCTGGCGGACCGGCTGGGCGGGAAAGGTCAGGATGTTCGACATCAGGCTCATTGGAACTCTCCGGTCCGAGGGCTGTTGTGTGCTTTGTGCTCTCCCCTGGGTTGTTGTTGCGCAACCAGCGCAAGCAGCGCGCGACGTGGTTAACTCTCTTTAGGGAATCTTAGCGCTTCATGACCGAACTGTTCGGGGACCTGTCTTTTTCGACAGGGCGGACACCCAGGGCCGGCTGGCCCAAGGACATGAGGGGAAGCTTTGAGATGATGATTCTGACGGGCGATCTTTCCGCAGCCGCTGCCGTGACGCCCGAGGGCGAACCGGCCGCGGTCGCACAGCCCGCCGCGGCTGCGGCCGTCGCGGCCGATGACCTGCCCGAGGACGCCCGGCTCTACCTGCGTCACGTCGAGGGGGGCGAGACGATCCGGGCGCTGGCGCGCGAGGCGGGGTGCCACGCCTCGACCATCCTGCGCCGCATCCGCCGGTTCGAGACGCGCCGCGACGACCCGCTGATCGACCGGGCGGTGGACCCCGGCGCCCGGGCGACCGCGGGCAGCGCCGAGCCGGCCGAGCTGCGCCGGGTGCTGCGCCGGCTGGCCGAGCCGGGGGCGGTGCTGGCGGTGGCCGAGGGGATGGACAAGGCGATCGTCACCCGCTCGGATATCCGCACGGCGGTGCTCGACCGCAGCCTGGCCGAATATCTCGCGCTGCGCGGCTGGGTGGCGCTGGTGGGGCAGGGGCGGATCACCCGCCACGCGCTGACCCCCGCGGGCCGGGCGGCGCTCAAGGCACTGGTCGCGGGGCGGTTCCCCGGCCTGCCGCAGGCGGGGGTGCTGACCCCGGCCGACGCCGAGGCGGTCGGCGCCCCCGACCGGCCGGGTCTGGCCGAGGCCGCCGCCCCCTTCGACATGGGCCCTGCGGCGGCGCAGCGGCACCGGATCTACGAGGACCGCACCCTCGATGACCCCGAGACGGGCGGCCCCCGCCGGATGCGGGTCAACATCGCGGAAAGCCCCCTGCTGGTGCTCGCCCGCCGCCGCGACGCCAACGGCCAGCCGTTCCTCGACCCCGGCATGGTCCGCGCGGGCGAGCGGCTGCGCGAGGATTTCGAGCTGGCGCAGATGGGGCCGCGGGTGACCCAGAACTGGGACGGGTTCCTGACCGCCGGCTGTGCGGCCGCGGTGCCGGCCGGCGGCAACCTCGGCGGCGGGTCCGAGACCGCCCGCAGCCGCGTGGCCGAAGCGCTGCGCGACCTCGGGCCCGGCATGGGCGACCTGGTGCTGCGGGTCTGCTGCTTTCTCGAAGGGATCGAGCTGACCGAGCGGCGGCTCGGCTGGTCGGCGCGCTCGGGCAAGGTGGTGCTGCGCCTCGCGCTGATGCGCCTCGAGCGGCACTACCGCGAGCGCTACGGCGCTGGCAGCCCGCTGATCGGGTGAGGCGCGGCGGTCGCGCAGAGGCGCAGACATCCGGCCGGGTCCGCGACGGCCGTGGCCTCACGCAAGCCCGACCGCAGGCTCCTCATCCGCCCCGGCAACGAAAAGGGCCCGGCCGATCCCCCGGCCGGGCCCTTTCCTGTCATGCGCCGCATGGCGCGCTCAGCGCATCGCCGATCAGGCCGCCTGCTGCTGCTTGTGGGTGCGCAGATAGGCCAGCACCGTCTCGGGCGACGATTCGCCATAGGGGTCCTCGGCGTGGTTGTCGCAGCGCCCCGGCTCTTCGAACAGCTTCTCGACCACGCCGTCGGCGATCACCGCGGCATAGCGCCACGAGCGGCAGCCGAACCCGAGGTTGTCCTTGCGCACCAGCATCCCGACCCGCTCGGTGAACTCGCCCGACCCGTCCGGGATCACCTGGACGTTCTTCAGCCCCTGGGCCTTCGCCCACTGGTTCATCACGAAGCTGTCGTTGACCGACAGGCAGTAGATCGCGTCGATCCCCAGCTCGGCCATCTCGGCCGCCGCCGCCTCGAACCCCGGCAGCTGGTAGGTCGAGCAGGTCGGCGTGAACGCGCCCGGCAGCGAGAACAGCACCACGCGCTTGCCCTTGAAGTAGTCGTCGGTCGTCACCGCTTCCCAGCGGAACGGGTTCGGCCCGCCGACCGCCTCGTCGCGCACGCGGGTCTGGAACGTCACCTGGGGCAGTTTGTCGCCGGCTTTCATCGCATCGTCCTTTCCATCGTCTGCCGCATTCGCAACACCAGATGCTGCGATGCAGAAATCCAGTCCCGTATCTGGCAAGCGGTTGCCGGTTGATCAACCCCTTGCGAGGGTTTACCTCGGGTCAGACCCGCTTCCGCAGCGCCCGTCCCGAGGGGGCCCCTCATGCCGACCGTTCCGCCCGTCCTGCCCGCCGCCGGCGTCCCCGACGCCCCCGCCACGCCGCCCGTCCTGCGCCATCCCGAAAAGGCCCACCGCCCCGATCAGGCGCAACCCAAGAAGCCCGCCTGGATCCGCGTCAAGGCGCCGACCACGCAGGGCTACAAGGACACCCGCGACATCCTGCGCGAGAACCGCCTCTCGACCGTCTGCGAGGAGGCCGGCTGCCCCAACGTCGGCGAATGCTGGTCGCAGGGCCACGCCACCATGATGATCATGGGCGAGATCTGCACCCGCGGCTGCTCGTTCTGCAACGTCATCACCGGCAAGCCCCAGGCGCTGGATGTGTTCGAACCGGGACGGGTCGCGCACGCCGTCGCCAAGCTCGGCCTCAACCACGTCGTGCTGACCTCGGTCGACCGCGACGACCTCGACGACGGCGGGGCCGAGCATTTCGCCCAGACCATCCGCGCCATCCGTCACCGCTCGCCCGAGGCGACCATCGAGGTGCTGACGCCCGACTTCCTGAAATGCGGCCCCGCCGCGCTGGAAACCGTGGTCGCGGCCCGCCCCGACGTCTTCAACCACAACCTCGAGACGGTGCCCGGCCTCTATCCCACCGTCCGGCCGGGGGCGCGCTACTTCCACTCGCTGCGGCTCTTGCAGCGGGTGAAGGAGCTCGACCCCGCCATGTTCACAAAGTCCGGCATCATGGTGGGCCTGGGCGAGGACCGGCAGGGGGTGCTGCAGGTCATGGACGACATGCGCGCCGCCGACATCGACTTCCTCACCATCGGCCAGTACCTGCAGCCGACCCCCAAGCACCACCGCGTGGACCGCTTCGTCACGCCCGAGGAGTTCGCGGGCTACGAGAAAGCCGCCTACGGCAAGGGGTTCCTGATGGTGTCGGCCACCCCGCTCACCCGGTCGTCCTATCACGCCGGCGACGACTTCGCCCGGCTCCGCGCCGCCCGGGCCGCCCGCCTCGCCGGCGGCTGAGCCGCACGCCACCGCGCTTGCGCGCCGCGGCCCGCGCGGCTATCTGGAACCGGCGTTGCCCGAGTGGCGGAATGGTAGACGCAGCGGATTCAAAATCCGCCATCCGCAAGGATATGTCGGTTCGAGTCCGACCTCGGGTACCACGAGAAAAGCCCCCGCCGGACCTCGGCGGGGGCTTCTTTCTCGCCCCGATATCCATCGGCCGCGCCACCCCGCGGGGTCACTCCGCCGCGGTCACCATCGGATTGTTCGGGTGCTGCGTCCAGTTCCGCTGCCCGCCTGCGACCTGGCCGGTGCGCGCATCGACCTCGCCCGGCGCCAGCTCGCGCATGGTGATGCAGTCCTCGACCGGGCACACGTCCACGCAGAGGTTGCAGGCCACGCACTCCTCCTCCTTCACGCGGAACACCCGGCCCGGGTCGATGGCGATCGCCTGGTGGCTGGTGTCCTCGCAGGCCGCATAGCAGCGCCCGCACGAGATGCACTTGTCCTGATCGATCACCGCCTTGGTGATGTAGTCGAGGTTCAGGTACTGCCAGTCGGTGACGTTCGGCACCGCCCGCCCGATCAGGTCCGACAGCGCCATCTCGCGCGCGTCGAGGTAGTCGCGCAGGCCCGAGATCATCTCCTGCACCACCTTGAACCCATAGGTCATGGCGGCCGTGCAGACCTGCACGTTGCCCGCGCCCAGGGCGAGGAACTCGGCGGCGTCACGCCAGGTCGTGACGCCGCCGATCCCCGAGATCGGCAGACCGCGCGTCTCGGGGTTCCGGGCGATTTCGGCCACCATGTTCAGCGCGATGGGCTTGACCGCCGGGCCGCAATAGCCGCCATGCGACCCCTTGCCGTCGATGGTGGGCTGGGGCGCGAACAGGTCCAGATCGACCGAGGTGATCGAGTTGACCGTGTTGATCAGGCTCACCGCATCTGCCCCGCCGCGCTTCGCGGCCTCGGCGGGCTTCCTCACATCGGTGATGTTGGGCGTCAGCTTGACGATGCAGGGCATCCGCGAGTGCTGCTTGACCCAGCGCGTCACCATCTCGATGTATTCCGGCACCTGGCCCACGGCCGAGCCCATGCCGCGCTCGGCCATGCCGTGCGGGCAGCCGAAGTTCAACTCGACCCCGTCCGCGCCGGTGTCCTCGATCCGCGCCAGGATCGACTTCCACGATTCCTCGTCGCAGGGCACCATGAGCGAGATCACCAGCGCCCGGTCGGGATAGTCCCGCTTGACCGACTTGATCTCGTCGAGGTTCACCTGCAACGGCCGGTCGGTGATCAGCTCGATGTTGTTGAGCCCCAGCACCCGCCGGTCGGCGCCGTGGATGACGCCGTAGCGCGGCCCGTTGACGTTGACGACGGGCGGCCCGTCGAGGCCCAGCGTCTTCCACACCACCCCGCCCCAGCCGGCCTGAAAGGCGCGGCGGACGTTGTATTCCTTGTCGGTGGGCGGCGCCGAGGCGAGCCAGAACGGGTTGGGCGAACGGATGCCCACGAAGTCGCTGCGAAGGTCAGCCATCGCCTCAGCCCCTCATGTCGGGCGCATCGACCGGGGCAGGGGGCGTTGCCCCGCCGGTCAGATGCGCGTGGATGTCCTCGGCCGCGTCGCGCCCCTGCGCGACGGCCGTCACGGTCAGGTCCTCGCCGCCCGCGGCGCAGTCGCCGCCCGCCCAGACGCCGGCGCGGCTGGTCCGGCCCGGCCCGGTCACTGCGATCTTGCCGCCGTCCAGCGCCAGCCCGTCGGGGACGCCCGCGAGTTTCTGGCCGATCGCCGTCAGCACCATGTCGGCGGGGACCGACACCGTCTCGCCGGTGTTCAGCATCCCGCCATCGGGCAGGTCCTCGGTCCGCCCCAGCACTACGCCGCCATCCCCGGCCCGCGCCGCGACCACATTGGTCATCAGCCGCACGCCCGAGGTCACCGCGTGGTCCTGTTCATGCCCCGAGGCCCCCATCCGGTCCTGCCCGCGCCGATAGGCGATGGTCACCGTCTCGGCACCCAGCAGCTTCGCCTGCACCGCCGCATCGACGGCGGTCATGCCGCCGCCGATGACCAGCACGTCGCGCCCGACCGGCAGGGTCGCAAGATCCGCCGCCTGCCGCAGCTCGGCGATGAACTCGACCGCGTCACGCTGCCCCGGGGCCTCGATCCCCAGCGCGTTGACGCCCCCGAGCCCCATGCCGAGGAACACCGCGTCATATTCGGCGGCGAGCGTCGCGAGCGTCACCGCCTCGCCCAGCACCTCGCCGGTGCGCAGCTCGATCCCGCCGATCCGCATCAGCCACTCGACCTCGGCGGCGGCGAACCCGTCCACCGCCTTGTAGCTGGCGATGCCGTATTCGTTCAGCCCGCCGGGCTTGGGGCGGGCCTCGAAGACCACCACCTCGTGCCCCTTGGCGGCCAGCCGGTGCGCGCAGGACAACCCCGCCGGCCCGGCGCCCACCACCGCGATGCGCTTGCCCGTGGGGGCGGCGCGGCGGAACGGGTGGCCCTCGCCCAGCACGATCCCGTCGGTCGCATAGCGCTGCAAAGCGCCGATCTCGACCGGGCGGCCCTCGGCCTCCATCCGCACGCAGGCGCCCTCGCACAGCGTCTCGGTCGGGCAGACCCGGGCGCACATCCCGCCGAAGATGTTGTCGTGCAGGATGGTCATCCCCGCCGCATCCGGCGTGCCGGTGGCGATCTGGCGGATGAACAGCGGGATGTCGATGCCGGTGGGGCAGGCGGTGATGCAGGGCGCATCGTGGCAGAAATAGCAGCGATCGGCGGCGACGCGCGCCTCGTGATCGTCGAGCGGCGGGGCGACGTCGGCGAAGTTGGCCGCGTAATCCCCGGGCGCGAGACGCCCCGGCACGATGCCCGGCGTCATCCTGGTCGTGGTCATGAGACCTCCCTGAAGCTGGCCGTTGTGCTGGCTCTTGTCCGTCAAGGCTGACACAGGTCGGAATTTTATCAAGAGGTAAAATTATGGCGGCCGTGTGCGGGGCAAGGGGGGGGCCTTGGCGACTGGAAGTGGCGCGGGCGAACGCTGTGTTGCGCGCCGAACGTTCGCATGAACTGTGCATGAACATCGCACGAACGTTGCATGAACCCTGCATGGGTTGTGCATGATGCCGGGTTGCGACAGTCAGGGAAAATCAATGCGTTGCACACGCAACATCAAGCGCCATGTGAACTTTCGCCACCACCCACCGCCGGCAGAGTCAGCCGCGCCGCCAGCCCGCCCTCCGCGGCGCGCGAAAGCGTCAGCCGTCCGCCATGCAGCGCCGCGAGATCGGCGACGATGGCAAGCCCCAGCCCGGCCCCCGGCGGCCCCGCCTCATCCAGCCGCCCGCCGCGGCTGAGTGCCGCGGCATGATCCGTCTCGGCCATCCCGGGCCCGTCATCACTGACCGCGAGAACCACCTCCAGCCCGTCGATCTCCACCTCGACGCGGACTGAAGAGCGGGCGTATTTGACAGCGTTTTCAATCAGGTTGCCGACCATTTCCTCGAGGTCCTGCCGCTCGCCCGCGAACCGCACGCCGGGCGCGCAGTCCACCTTCACGCGCAGTCCCCGCGCCTCGGCCGGGCGCCGCAGGACCAGCAGGATGTCCTCGATCACCGCCGCCACCGGCGTCGCTTGCCCCAGCAGCCGCGGCACCCCGGCGCTGCGCGCCCGCCGCAGGTGCCAGCCGATCTGCCGGTCCATCCGCGCGATCAGCGCCTGCCCCGGATGGTCAGGCGCGACGCTGTTCGCCAGCGCCGCCATCGGCGTCCTGAGCGAGTGCGCGAGGTTGCCCAGATGATCCCGCGCCCGCCCGATGACCGAGCGGTTCGCGTCCAGAAGCTCGTTGATTTCCAAGGCGATAGGCCGCAATTCCTTGACCGGGGGCAGGGGCAGCGCCTCCGCCCTCCCGGCCCGGATCGCCCGGATCTCACGCCCCATCGCGTCCAGCGCCCGCAGCCCCAGCGTCACCTGCGCCACGCTCGCCGCCGCCAGCCCCAGCCCCAGCACCGCCAGCGCCAGCGCCAGCGGTCGCAGCACCCGCGCCAGCGCCGCGTCGATCTCGTCCTGCGGCGCCGTGACGGTCACCGAAAGCGGCCCGTCGAGCCCCGGCAGCGTGAATGCCCGCCGCATCACCCTGAGCCCTTCGCCCTCTGGCCCCAGCCCCGCGCCGCCGCTGAAAAATCCTTGCGGCGGTTGAAGATAGAGGTCAAGCAGCGACCCGGCCCGCGCGATCACCGCGCCGTCCGGCCCCTGCAACTGCCACGCCCAGAGCGACAGAGGCATCTCGAGCCGCGGATCGGTCGGGGGTCGGGCGAGCGTCACGCGGCCCGCCGCGTCGACCTCGGTCCCGGCGATCACCGTCTCGGCGATTGCGGCGGCCTCGGCGTCGAAGCGGTCGGTGACGAAGCCCGTCAGCACCCCGCCGATCACCCACCACGCGCCCAGTAGCGCCAGCGTCAGCCACAGCGCCGCCGCCGCCAGCAGCCGGGCGCGGATGGAATCGCTGAGCCATCTCATGAGGTTGCGCCGGAAACGAGAACGTAGCCCTCGCCGCGCCGGGTCTCGATCAGCCCGTCGCCGATTTTGCGGCGCAGGCGGCCGATGACCACCTCGATCGACTTGAAGTCCCGGTCGCTGCCCGCGTCATAGAGATGCTCTGAAAGCTCGGTCCGGCTGACCACGCGCCCCGGGTGGTGCATCAGATAGCCGAGGATGCGCGTCTCGAAGGCGGTCAGCCGCAGCGCCACCCCGTCGCGAGTGATCAGTCCGAGCTGGGTGTCGAAGCTCAGCGGCCCCGCGGTCAGCACCGCCCGCGCGTGCCCCGCGGCGCGCCGCACCAGCGTCTGGGCGCGCAGCACCACCTCGTCGAGGCGGAAGGGCTTCACCGCATAGTCGTCGGCCCCAGCGCGGAAGCCCGCGACCTTGTCGGTCCAGTCACCGCGCGCGGTCAGGATCAGCACCGGCATCGCCACCCCCGCCGCCCGCCAGCGCGTGAGCACCTCGATCCCCGGCAGGCCCGGCAGCCCGAGATCGAGGATGGCGACGTCGTAAGCCTCGGTCGCGCCGAGGAATTCCCCCTCGGCGCCGTCGTGGGCGAGGTCGGCGACGAAGCCCCCCTCGCGCATCGCGGCAGCGATCTGGTCAGCCAGCAGCGGGTCATCCTCGACGATCAGGCAGCGCATCAGTCGTCCTTCTTGCGGGAGGGTTTGGGCTTTTGGCGCGCGGCGGTCAGGTCGGCGCCCGCGACCTCGACGAAGCGGCCGCTCACCGCGTCCATGCGGATGTCGAGCACCGCCCGCGCGGGCGTCAGCAGACGCAGCCGGTAGATCAGGTTCGTGCCCTGCGCCCGCTCGGCCGGTCGCGCGGGCACGAGGTCGATCGCCAGCACCCGGCCGTCGAACCGCGCCTGCGCCCGCCGCACCGCCTTGTGGCGCGGCAGCAGGTCGTCCATCGCCACCGCGAACTCGTCGGGCAGGGGGGGCAGGGGGCGCGCTGAGGCATGGGCCGGAGGGCGCGGGGCGTCCGGGGCGCGCAGCCGCTCCAGGGCGCCGAGCCCGAAGAGGACCGCCCCGAGGATGAGGCCAATGACGATCAGCCGCCGCATGGGATCCTGTAGTAGGGCGAACCCAAACGAAAGGGAAACGGTCCGTTGGCGGTTCGTTCGGCCAGCGTGGGGTAAAGAGGCGACATCCGGGGTGGCGACAGCTGCCTCGCGACGCACCTATGAAAGGGATTTGAGATGATTCGGATGCTTCGGACCTCGGCTGCGACGGTGGCCGCGACGTCGATCCTCGCGCTGCCGCTGATGGCGCAGACCGCGCCGGTGGTGACCGCGCCTGTCGCGCCGCCGCCGGCGGTGACCGCGCCCGCCACCCCGGCGGTCACTGCTCCCGCCACCCCGGCCGCGCCTGCCGTGACGGCACCGGCCCAGGGCGGGCTGCCGGCCGCGCTGACGGCGCTGGGGATCACCGACGCCACCGCGACCGCGGGCCGCAAGGGCGGGCAGCGCGTCGAGGGCACGCTGCCGGGCGGCGGCGCGTTCCAGGCGATGGTCGATCCCGCGGGGGCGCTGCGGATGATCCGCACGACCGACAACGCGGCGCTGCCGGCCCCCGTGGCCCAGGCGCTGATCCCCGAGGCGGTGCGCAATGCGCCGATCTTCGCCGAGTTTGCTCGCGTCGAAGGCATGGCCCAGGGCGACGAGGGGGTGATGGTGTTCGGCGCCGACGCGGCGGGCGAACCGCTTCGCGCAGGATTCGCCACCGACGGGACGCTGCAGCGCTTCGGTCGGGGCGAGATGGAGGGTCGCAAGCACGGCAAGGGCGACCACGGCCGCAAGGATGGCGACCGGAAAGACCGCGGCAAGGGCCACGGGAAAGAGATGCACGGCAAGGAGATGCGCGGTGACGGAACCGGCCCGCGCGGGATGCGGCCGTCCGGGATGGACGGCGCGGGTCAGCAAGGCGCGGGCCAGCCGGCGCCGCTGGACGATGCAGCGGTCAACCGGGTGCTGACCGAGGGCGGCTATACCGCCGTCGGCGCCATCACCCGTAACGGACCGCGCGTCGAGGCCGAGGCGACCAACCCCGAGGGCGAGGCGGTGACGGTCACCATCAACCCGCGCGGGGTCGTGGTGCGCGAAATCGCCCGCTGAGCCGTACGTCAGACGATCGAGGGCCGTCCCATCCGGGGCGGCCCTTTTTCATCCTGATTTCAGTCGAGATAGCCGGCGAGGCCCGAAAGATCGTATCCGGCACGGGCCGCGGTCTCGAGGATCTCGGCCCGCGGTCGCCGCCCCGACTGGCTCAGCGCCCAAGCGCTGGCCGACCGGGTGCCGGAGCGACAATAGGCGAGGATCTTGTCGCCGGGTTCGGCGCCTTGCTCGGCCTCGTCGATCAGGTTGCCCAGCCGCTCCGCGAGCGCCGGGGTGAGCCCGCCGGGCTCGATGGGCAGGTAATGGAATGCCAGCCCGGCGGCCTCAGCAGCCTCGGCCATCCGGGCGCTCTGCAGCGCTGCCTCGATCTCGCCGTCGGGCCGGTTGTCGATCAGCGTCGTGAAGCCTTCGTCCGCCAGCCGCAGCAGGTCGGCGATGTCGATCTGGGGGGCGACGAAGATCGTGTCGGTCAGGCGGCGCAGATCCACGGTGGGCCTTTCTTTGTCGTCCTCGCGGATGGCGAGGTTGGCGCTACAGCGAGGTCACTGTGGCAAACCGTGCAAGGGTTTGGCAACCTTGGTCTGCGGAGCGTAGCATCTCGGTCGAAGGGCGAGACGCGACGCTGTCCGCCGATCGCGGCACATCTGTATCTTACATAATACGGATTATGATCCTTTTTGCGTATCCACGTCGATTGTGTGGAAATGGACCTGGCAACACCGGCACAGACTGAATGTCTGTCACCAGCGCGATGCAATGAGCGCTCACGCTCAGGATCAGGCAGTTGTGTTGACACCCGCGCACTTCTCTTCCGAGGTCCGAAGAGCCATGCTTCATTTAGCAGCGTCCAACAGCGAAGGCGATGACTGCCGACACTTGCCGCCCCCCTGCCCTCCATCCTAAAGCCTTCGCGCAGCGCGCTCGGGCTTGATGAAAAAATCGGGGCGCTTTGGGGGCACAAAGGGGCGGCGATGAACATCCTCATTCTCGGCGGCGGGGGCCGCGAACACGCGCTCGCCTGGGCGTTCCGGCAGAACCCGAAATGCGACCGGCTGATCGTGGCGCCGGGGAACGCCGGGATCGCCGCCATCGCCCGCTGCGCGGCGCTCGAGATCACCGACGGCGCCGCCGTGGTCGGGTTCTGCGAAGAGCAGGCCATCGACCTCGTGGTGATCGGCCCCGAGGCGCCGCTGGCCAATGGCGTCGCCGACAGCCTCCGCGCCGCGGGTATCGCGGTCTTCGGCCCCTCGCGCGAGGCCGCGCGGCTCGAGGCGTCGAAGGCCTTCACCAAGGAAATCTGCGACGCCTGCGGGGCCCCGACCGCGGGCTGGGCGCGCTTCACCGACGCGGACGCCGCCCGCGCCCATGTGACCGCGCGCGGCGCCCCGATCGTCGTCAAGGCCGACGGGCTCGCGGGCGGCAAGGGCGTGACCGTGGCGATGACCGAGGCCGAGGCCCTGACCGCCATCGACGCGGCCTTCGCCGGGGCCTTCGGCGACGCCGGGACCGAGCTCGTCATCGAGGAGTTCATGGCGGGCGAGGAGGCGAGCTTCTTCGTCCTCTGCGACGGCGCGACCTGCCTGCCGATCGGCACCGCGCAGGACCACAAGCGCGTGGGCGAGGGCGACACCGGGCCCAACACCGGCGGCATGGGGGCCTATTCCCCTGCCCCGGTCCTGACCGAGGCGCTGCAGGCGCAGGTGATGGCCGAGATCGTGCAGCCCACCATCGCAGAGATGGCGCGGCGCGGCACGCCCTTCCAGGGGGTGCTTTATGCCGGGCTGATGATCGAGGGCGGCCAAGCGCGGCTCGTCGAATACAACGTCCGCTTCGGCGACCCCGAGTGCCAGGTGCTGATGATGCGGCTCGGCGCGCAGGCGCTCGACCTCGTGCACGCCTGCGCCGAGGGGCGGCTGGCCGAGATGACCGTGAACTGGGCCGACGACCACGCGCTGACCGTGGTGCTGGCTGCCGAGGGCTACCCCGGCGACACCCGCAAGGGCAGCGTCATCGGCGGGCTGGAGGGCCTGCCCGAGACCGCGACGCAGATGCTGTTTCACGCCGGCACCGCCGCGCAGGAGGGCCGGGTCGTCGCCAACGGCGGCCGGGTGCTGAACGCGACGGGCCGCGGCGCCACGCTGGCCGAGGCGCAGGCGCGCGCCTATGCGCTCGCCGATGCGGTGGACTGGCCCGAGGGGTTCTATCGCCGCGACATCGGCTGGCGGGCGCTCTGACGGGCAGCCGCCGCGCCCGGCGACCGCGGTCGGCTTGCCAGCTGAGCGCGGCGCGGACGGCTCAGACCGAGGTGTACATCCCCTCATAGACCGGCTGCAGCGTGTCCAATTCGAAGAGCGAGGACACCGAGGTGCCGTTCCAGATCGACATGATCGCCTGCGCAAACAGCGGCGCGGTCGGGACGATGCGGATGTTGCGGGCGGTCTTGACCGGCTCGGGCTGGCCGATCGAGTCGGTGATGACCAGCGACTTCATCACCGAGGTCTCGATCCGCTCGACCGCCGGACCCGACAGCACGCCGTGGGTGATGTAGGCGTGAACCTCGCGCGCGCCGTGGTCGACGAGCAGCTGCGCGGCCTTCACCAGCGTGCCGGCGGTGTCGCAGATGTCGTCCACGATGATGCAGGTCTTGCCCGTGACCTCGCCGATCACCGTCATGTCGGCGATCTCGCCCGCCTTCTCGCGGCGCTTGTCCACAATCGCCATCGGCGCGTTGATCCGCGTGGCGATCTCGCGCGCCCGCGCCACCCCGCCCACGTCCGGTGAGACCACCATCAGGTCGTCCGACCGGCCCTTGAACTGGTGGAGGATATCGAGCGCAAACACCGGCGCCGCATAGAGATTGTCCACCGGGATGTCGAAGAACCCCTGGATCTGGGCGGCGTGCAGGTCGAGCGTCAGGATGCGGTCCACGCCCGCCTCGGTCAGCAGGTTCGCCACCAGCTTGGCCGAGATGGGGGTGCGCGCCTTGGCCCGGCGGTCCTGCCGCGCGTAGCCGAAATAGGGGATGACCGCGGTGATCCGGTTGGCCGACGACCGGCGCAGCGCGTCGGCCATGATCAGCAGCTCCATCAGGTTGTCGTTGGCCGGGTTCGAGGTCGGCTGGATGATGTACATGTCCTCGCCGCGGACGTTCTCGTAGACCTCGACGAAGATTTCCTGGTCGTTGAACCGCTCGACCCGCGCATCGACCAAGGCCACGTTCATCCCCCGGTGCATCGACATCCGCCGGGCGATGGCGGTGGCGAGCGGGCGGTTGGCGTTGCCGGCGATCAGCTTGGGTTCGGTCATGGCGGGCATGGGGTTTCCTCGGGCGCAGGACGTGAGGGGGCGGGAATCGCCCGATTGCGCCCCGATTAGCACCGCGCTAGCGTCTCGGCAAACCGGCGAGAGGGGGCCCGGCGCATGGCCGCGATCGACTATTACTTCAGCACCATCAGCCCCTGGGCCTATCTGGCCGGCGACCGGCTGGAACAGATCGCCGCGCGGCACGGGGCCAGCATCACCTATCGGCCGCTCGACCTGATGCAGCTCTTCGACCGCACCGGGGGGCAGCGGCCGCAGGACCGCCACCCGGCGCGGCTCGCCTATCGCAATCAGGACCTGCCGCGGGTGGCGGCGCATCTGGGGATGCCGATCCGGCTGGATGTGCCGATGACCAACATGGCGCCCTCGTCCTACGCGGTGATCGCCGCGCAGGAGGGCGGCGCGGACGTGGGCTCGTTGGTGCAGGGGATCCTCGCCGCCCGCTTCGTCGAGGGGCGCGACGTGGCCGACGACGCGGTGATCCGCGACGTGCTGGCGGCGACCGGGCATGATCCGGGGATCGCCGACCGCGGGCTGTTCACCGGGGCCGAGATCTACGGCCGGAACCTCGAGCGGGCGGTGGCCGCGGGGGTGTTCGGCTCGCCCTTCTACATCGTCGCCGAGAGCGGCGAGATGTTCTGGGGGCAGGACCGGCTCGACTACCTCGACCGGCATCTGGCGGCGCTGTGACGCTGTTCCATCCGAAGGGCGCGCAGCGCGGGACCGCGGCGTGACGGCGGGCCTGCGGCATTTCCCGGGGGACCCCGCGCGCCCGGCGCTGGCGCTGCACTGCATGATGGGCAGCGCGGCGTCCTGGGGCGCGGTGGTCGAGCGGCTGGGAGGGCGGATCGACTTGAGCGCGCCGGACCTGCCGCTGCACGGTCGCGGCCCGGCGTGGCAGGCGGGCGGCGAGAGCTTTGCCGATGCCACGCTCAGACTGGCCCGGCCGCTGGCCGAGACGCTTGCGGCGCGAGCGGGGGACGGACGGATCGACCTGATCGGGCACAGTTTCGGCGCCGTGGCCGCGCTGCGGCTGGCGCATCACGCGCCCGCGCGGGTGCGCAGCCTGACGCTGATCGAGCCGGTGCTGTTCGCCGCCCTGCCCGCCCCGGAGCGCGACCCCGACGGGCTGTTACCCCGGCTCGCGCAGCTCGAGGCCGCCGGCGACCGGGCGGCATCGACGGCGGCCTTCCTGCGCTACTGGAACGGACCCGACCTGAGCGCCCTGCCCGCCCCGGCGCAGGACCAGATGGTGGCGCAGATGGCGGGGGTGCTCGACACCATGGGCGACCTCTACGACGACCGCGGCGGCATCCTCGCGCCGGGCGGGCTCGAGGGGCTCGACGTGCCGGTGATGCTGATCCGCGGCGCGGCGTCGGCGCCGGTGATGGCGCCGATCCTCGAGGCGCTGGCGGCGCGGCTGCCGGACGTGGGCGTGGCGGTGGTGCCGGGCGCGGGGCACATGGTGCCGCTCACGCATCTGGCCGAGGTGGCGGGGCTGGTCGCGGTCAACCTCGACCGGGCCTGAGGCCGTCAGTCCGGCTCGAACTCGTCCACGTGCTCGGCCGGGCCGATGGCGAGCCAGCGGGCGCGGACCCGCGCCACGCGCGTCTCGCCCCAGGTGCGGAACACGATCTCGAACCCCTCGGGCGTGACGGCCTCGGCCGCGACGTCGGCGCGCTGGGTGGTGTTGACCGCGATGTCCCACATCGACAGCCCCACATGGATCACCGGCGGGCCGAGGAAGGGGTCGGGGAAGGTCACCCGCAGCCGCTCGACCCGCGGGCCGTTGTCCGTCCACATCGGACCGCCGTCCTCGAAGGCCGAGAACAGCACCTCGTCGCCCTGCTGGACGCCCACGGCGGTATGGCTGAAGCGCAGCACGGGGTCGGCATCCGTCGTTGGGGCGGGTACGACGATCGTATGACAAAGGCCCCCACCCTGGCTACAGGGAGAGGGCCTTGATTTTCATTAAAGATGTCGGGCGAACCCGACGCGGGATCAGTCGGGGACGGTGGACTGGTTCGGGTCCAGCCCGATGTGCGTCCCCATCGCCTCCATGTCGCCCAGAAGCTTGGCGGCAGCGGCCACGACCTCGTCGCCGACCGTCTCGCGCCGGCTTTCGGCCGACTTGTGCGCGCGGCGGGCGTCGCGGACCATCTCGTTGTAGATGGCCTGGGTCATCTCGGCCCGCGGGTGGCCGCGCTCGGCCAGCAGGCTGACGGACTCGCCGTTGATCTCGACGAAGCCGCCGGTGACGGCGAACTCGGTCGCCTGTCCCTGCGCGTCGATCACCGTGACCATGCCGGGGCGCAGCGTGACGATGGCGGGCGCGTGGCCCGGCATCGCCGTCAGGTCGCCGTCGGTGCCCGGCAGGCGAACCTCGCGCACCGGAACGGAGACGAGGCTCCGCTCGGGCGAGACGAGGTCGAACTGCATCGTGTCGGCCATGGTGCCCCCTTACGCCGCGTCCGCGGCGAGACGCTGGGCCTTGGCCTTCACCTCTTCGATGCCGCCGACCATGTAGAAGGCCGCTTCCGGCAGGTGGTCGTACTCACCCGCCACGACCGCCTTGAAGGACGAGATGGTGTCCTCGAGCGGGACCTGCACCCCGTCCGAACCGGTGAAGACCTTGGCCACGTCGAAGGGCTGCGACAGGAAGCGCTGGATCTTGCGCGCCCGGGCCACCGTCAGCTTGTCCTCTTCGGACAGTTCGTCCATCCCGAGGATGGCGATGATGTCCTGCAGCGACTTGTACTTCTGCAGGATGCCCTGGACGTCGCGGGCCACCGCATAGTGCTCTTCGCCGACCACGGCCGGGTCGAGGATCCGGCTGTTGGAGTCGAGCGGGTCCACGGCCGGGTAGATGCCGAGTTCCGAGATCGCCCGCGACAGCACCGTGGTGGCGTCGAGGTGGGCGAAGGTGGTGGCCGGCGCCGGGTCGGTGAGGTCGTCGGCCGGCACGTAGACGGCCTGGATCGACGTGATCGAGCCGTTCTTGGTCGAGGTGATGCGTTCCTGCATCGCGCCCATGTCGGTCGCCAGCGTCGGCTGGTAGCCCACGGCGGACGGGATGCGGCCCAGAAGCGCCGACACTTCCGAACCCGCCTGGGTGAAGCGGAAGATGTTGTCGACGAAGAACAGAACGTCGGTCCCGGTCGCGTCACGGAACTGCTCGGCCAGCGTCAGGCCGGTCAGCGCCACGCGCATCCGCGCCCCCGGAGGCTCGTTCATCTGGCCGTAGACCAGTGCCACCTGCGATTCCGCGAGGTTGTCTTCCTTGATGACGCCCGATTCCACCATCTCGTGGTAGAGGTCGTTGCCCTCGCGCGTCCGCTCACCCACGCCGGCGAACACGGAGTAGCCCGAGTGCACCTTGGCGATGTTGTTGATGAGCTCCATGATCAGCACGGTCTTGCCCACGCCGGCGCCGCCGAAGAGGCCGATCTTGCCGCCCTTCGAGTAGGGCGCGAGCAGGTCGATGACCTTGATGCCGGTCACGAGGATTTCCGAGCTGGTCGCCTGGGCGGCGAACTCGGGCGCCGGCTGGTGGATGGCGCGGGTCTCGGTCGCGGTGACCGGGCCGCGGTCGTCCACAGGCTCGCCCACGACGTTGAGGATGCGCCCCAGCGTCGCGTCGCCGACCGGGACCGAGATCGGCCCGCCGGTGTCGCGCACGTCGGCGCCGCGCACGAGACCTTCGGTCGCGTCCATGGCGATGGCGCGGACGGTGTTCTCGCCCAGGTGCTGGGCCACTTCCAGCACCAGCTTCTTGCCGTTGTTCTCGGTTTCCAGCGCGTTCAGAATCGCCGGCAGCGCGCCGTCGAACTGCACGTCCACGACGGCGCCGATGACCTGCGTGATCTTGCCCGTAGCTGCCATGTATCTACCCCTGCGTTACGGTCAGAGCGCCTCGGCGCCCGAAATGATTTCAATGAGTTCCTTGGTGATCGCGGCCTGACGCGAGCGGTTGTACTCGGTCGTGAGGCGGTCGATCATGTCGCCGGCGTTGCGCGTCGCGTTGTCCATCGCGGTCATCCGCGCGCCCTGCTCGGACGCGGCGTTTTCCAGCAGCGCGGCGAACACCTGGGTGGCGACGGACCGCGGCAGCAGGTCGGTCAGGATCGCCTCTTCGCCCGGCTCGTAGTCATAAAACGCGCTGGCGCCGCCGACGTCCGCACCCTCCTCGACCACCGCGGGGATGATCTGGCGGGCGGTCGGAACCTGGCTGATCACCGACTCGAAGCGGTTGTAGAACAGCGTCGCCACGTCGAAGTCGCCTGCGTCGAAGCGGTCGAGGATCTCGGCCGCGATCTCACGCGCGTTGGCGTAGCCCACGGACTTGACCTCGGACAGGTCGACATGGTGGACGAAGCGCCCGCCATGTTCGCGCTTGAGCTGCTCGCGGGCCTTCTTGCCCACGGTCATGATGGCGACCTGCTTGCCCTGGCCCAGCAGCTCTTCGGCGCGCTGGCGGGCCAGCTTGACGATCGAGCTGTTGAAACCCCCGGCCAGACCCCGCTCGGAGGTCAGCACCACCAGAAGGTGGCGCTGGTCCGAGCCGGTCCCGGCGAGCAGCCGCGGCGCGCCCTCGGCGCCCGAGGCCGCCGAGGTCAGCCCCGCCATCACCGCGCTCATGCGGTCGGCATAGGGGCGCGCGGCCTCGGCCGCCTCTTGCGCGCGGCGCAGCTTGGCGGCGGCGACCATCTGCATCGCCTTGGTGATCTTGCGCGTGTTCTTGACGCTGCCGATCCGGTTCTTGAGAGCCTTGAGGCTGGGCATCCTCCCCTCCTCAGGCCGCGGTCTTGGCGTAGGCGTCCAGCACCGCTTTCAGCCGCGCCTCGGCCTCGCCCTTGAGCTTCGGGTCCTCGCGCGTCAGCCAGTCGAGCACGTCGGCGTGCTGGTTGCGCATGAACTGCAGGAGCCCGGCTTCCCACTTGCCGACCTCGCGCACCGGGACGTTGTCCAGGTAGCCCTTGGTGCCGGCATAGATGACCGCCACGATCTCGGCGTTGGTCAGCGGCGAGTACTGCGGCTGCTTCATCAGCTCGGTCAGGCGCGCGCCGCGGTTCAGCAGCTTCTGCGTCGCCGCGTCGAGGTCCGAGCCGAACTGGGCGAAGGCCGCCATCTCGCGGTACTGCGCCAGCTCGAGCTTGACCGGGCCCGCGACCGATTTCATCGCGTTGGTCTGCGCGGCCGAGCCCACCCGGCTGACCGAGAGGCCGGTGTTCACCGCCGGGCGGATGCCCTGGAAGAACAGGTCGGTCTCGAGGAAGATCTGGCCGTCGGTGATCGAGATCACGTTGGTCGGGATATAGGCCGACACGTCGCCCGCCTGCGTCTCGATGATCGGCAGCGCGGTCAGCGAGCCGCCGCCATGCTCTTCGTTCAGCTTGGCCGAACGCTCGAGCAGGCGCGAGTGCAGGTAGAACACGTCGCCCGGATAGGCCTCGCGCCCCGGCGGACGGCGCAGCAGCAGCGACATCTGGCGGTAGGCCACGGCCTGCTTCGAGAGGTCGTCATAGATGATCAGCGCATCCATGCCGTTGTCGCGGAAGTATTCGCCCATCGCGGTGGCCGAATAGGGCGCGAGATACTGCATCGGCGCGGGGTCCGAGGCAGTCGCGGCGACGACGGTGGTATAGGCCATCGCGCCGGTCTCTTCGAGCTTCTTGACCAGCTGCGCCACGGTCGAGCGCTTCTGCCCCACGGCGACGTAGATGCAGTAGAGGGTGCGGTGCCCCTCTTTGAAGTTGTAGTTCTGCTGGTTCAGGATGGTGTCGAGCGCGATCGCGGTCTTGCCGGTCTGGCGGTCGCCGATGATCAGCTCGCGCTGGCCGCGGCCGACGGGGATCATCGCGTCCACCGACTTGAGGCCGGTCGCCATCGGCTGGTGCACCGACTTGCGCGGCATGATGCCCGGCGCCTTGACGTCGGCGCGGCGCATCTCGGCGCCCTCGAGCGGGCCCTTGCCGTCGATCGGGTTGCCGAGCGCGTCCACCACGCGGCCGAGCAGCGGCTTGCCGGTCGGCACTTCCACGATCGAGCGGGTGCGCTTGACGGTGTCGCCTTCCTTGATCGAGCGGTCGTCGCCAAAGATCACGATGCCGACGTTGTCGGTTTCAAGGTTGAGAACCATGCCGCGGATGCCGCCGGGGAACTCGACCATCTCGCCGGCCTGAACCTTGTCCAGACCGTGGACGCGCGCGATGCCGTCGCCCACCGACAGCACCTGGCCGACTTCGGCCACCTCGGCATCCTGGCCGAAATTCTTGATCTGATCCTTGAGGATCGCCGAAATCTCGGCTGCCTGGATTCCCATTATCCGACCTCTTTCATGACATTCTGCAGGGAAGCGAGCTTCGAGCGGATCGAGCTGTCGATCATCTGCGAGCCCAGCTTGACAATCATTCCGCCGATCAGCCCTTCGTCGACGCGAGTGTCGAGCTTGACCGTCTTGCCCGACTTCGCGGCGAGCGTCTCGGTCAGGCGGCGCGCCTGTTCGGCGTTGAGCGGCGCGGCCGAGACGACCTCGGCGGTGACCTCGCCCCGCGCCTCGGCGATCAGCGCCGACAGCCGCGCGACGAGCTGCGGCAGGGCGAAGAGGCGGCGGTTCTGGGCCATCAGGCGCAGCGTGTTGGCCAGCACCGGCGAGAGGCCCATGCGCGACGCGACGGCGCCGATCGCGGCCTCCTGCTCGCCGCGCGAGATCAGCGGCGAGTTGATCAGCGTGCGCAGGTCGGCACTGTCCTTGAGCGCGGCGCCGAGGCTCTCGACCTGCCCGGCGAGCGCATCGACGGCGCCCTCCTCGCGGACCAGGTCGAACACGGCTTGCGCGTAACGCCCGGCGATATTGGCGGAAATCGAAGCGTTGTTGGCCACGGACACCCCTTTGGCTTGCGCGAAGCCCCGCAGGCCGGGCCGGCGTGGGCCGGTCAGTCGCGGGGCGCGGACGGCGAAGGCTTTCGGCGCAAGGGCGACGGGCCTTCCTGAAATCTGCGGCGTCTCTAGCAGCAGTTCACCGGACTGTGCAACTGCCCCGCGGGCCGAAAACGGCGGCTTTGGTCGCTAACAGGCGGCTTGCCGCACGGCGCCCGGCACGGGGCGGCCGGGCGGTGGGGGCGGGCCGCCTGACGGAACGTCAACTTCGCCGCGATTCGGGCCGGGCGGGTCGTCCGAGGCGGGGTCAGGCCCCGCCCGGTGGCGCCGTCCGCCGCGCCCCGGCCGGGCGCGGGGCGCGGATGCCGTCGAGCACCTCGCGCGGGCTCGGCACCAACGCCGCCCGCCCCGGCCCGACCGGGGCCGCGACGTGCTTGCCGAACTCGGCCACCACCACCCCCGCGATCAGCAGGCGCGCGATCCGCGCCCCGGTCCGTTCCCACATCTGCGCGCCCCTGAGCCAGAAGCGCCGGTCCGAGGGCGGGATGTAGAGCGCCGCGCCGCAATCCTCGAGCACGAAGCCCGCCGCCCCCGCCTGCCGCTCGATCTGGCCGCGGGTGTAGCTGCGGCCGATCCCGAAGGGCGTGGCCTCGCTCTGCGCCCAGAGCCCGGCGCGGTTCGGCACCATCACCACCAGCCGCCCGCCGGGGCCGAGCGCGCGCCACGCCTCGGCCAGCAGCACGGCGGGGTCCTGCGCCGTCTCGAGCCCGTGCAGCATCACCAGCCGGTCCACGCTGCCGGTGTCGAGCGGCCAGGCCTCTTCGTCGCAGACCACGCTGCGGTTCGGCAGCCCCGGCGGCCACGCCATCACCCCCTGCCGGGCGGGCATCAGCGCGGTGACCCGGCGCGCCGACGCAAGGTAAGGGCGCAGCATCGGCGCAGCGAAGCCGTAGCCCGCCACGGTCATCCCCGCCGTGCCGCCCGGCGGCCAGCGCTCGGTCAGCCGGTCGCGCAGCACGCGCTGGACCACGCGGCCGAGGGCGCGCTGGTAGTAGAAACGGCGCAGGTCGGCGACATCGTTCTGCATGGCGCCAGTGGGCCGGCTGGCGGCGCCAAGGTCAAGCGCCTGCGGCGGCGCGGCGCGGCTGTGCCCCCCTGCCCTCACCCCTGCCCTCAACCGGTCGAGTTTGCAGACCACGCCCCGCGCGCCTAGCTTGAGGGAAAAGAGGAGCCTCCCATGGTCGAGCTGGTCACCGTTCGCTGCCTGTCGGACAACTACGCCTATCTGATCCACGGCGGCGGCCAGACCGCGCTGATCGACGCCCCCGAAGCCGCCCCGATCCTCGCCGAGCTGTCCCGGCGCGGCTGGGGGCTCGACGTGATCCTGCTGACCCACCACCACGACGACCACATCCAGGCGGTCCCCGACATCGTCGCCGCGACCGGGGCCGAGGTCTGGGGCAACGGCGCCGACCGGCACCGGCTGCCGCCGCTCGACCGGGCGCTGGCCCCGGGCGAGGCGGCCGAGGTCTGCGGCGAGGCGCTCGAGGTGATCGACGTGCCCGGCCACACCGTCGGCCACGTGGCCTTCCATCTGCCCGGTGCGGGGATGGCCTTCACCGCCGACAGCCTGATGGCGATCGGCTGCGGGCGGATCTTCGAGGGCACGCCCGCGCAGATGTGGGACTCGCTCACCCGCCTCGCGGCGCTGCCGGACGAGACGCTGGTCTGCTCGGGCCACGATTACGCCCGCGGCAACGGCGCCTTTGCGCTAGCGGTAGACCCGGAGAACGCGGCGCTGCGCGCCCGGCTGGACGCGACGCTGGCGGGGCAGCGCCCGGCGTCGCCCGCGACGCTGGCCGAAGAAAAGGCCACCAACCCGTTCCTGCGCGCCGGCGCGCTCGCGCGACCGGGCGAGGATGCGGGGGCGGCCTTCGCCCGGCTCAGGGCCGAAAAGGATGCGTTCCGTGGCTGACCGGGGCCGGGTTGAAAACGCCGGGGTGTGATCACATCTGCACCATCAGCCGCATCTTCGGACCGCGGGGTCCAGAAACCCCTTGCGCCGCGCCGGAATGCACCAATTCTTAATCGTATCGTGACAGTCTGGTCAGGTGGGTGCCCAAGCGCCCAGACCGCCAGCCGACTGACAGGAGCAGGAAGTGCCGTCATTCTCGACCACGCTGGAACAGGCGATCCATGCCGCGCTGTCGCTGGCCAACCAACATCGGCATGAGCTGGCGACCCTCGAACATCTGCTGCTCGCGCTCACCGAAGAGCCCGATGCCGTCCGCGTCATGCGGGCCTGCAACGTGGACCTGGCCGAGCTGCGCCGGCTGCTGACCGACTTCATCGAGGACGATCTCTCGACGCTGATCACCGACGTTGAGGGCTCCGAGGCGGTGCCGACCGCGGCCTTCCAGCGGGTGATCCAGCGCGCCGCGATCCATGTGCAGAGCTCGGGCCGCAACGAGGTCACGGGCGCGAACGTGCTGGTGGCGATCTTCGCCGAGCGCGAATCGAATGCCGCGTTCTTCCTGCAGGAACTCGACATGAGCCGCTATGATGCGGTCAACTTCATCGCCCACGGGGTGGCCAAGAACCCATCGTTCAGCGAGCCGCGCACCGTGCAGGGCGCGCAGTCCGAGTCGGCGAAGACCGAGGAAAAACCCTCGGGCAAGGACGATTCGGCGCTGGCGAAGTACTGCGTGGACCTCAACGCCAAGGCGTCCGAGGGTGACGTGGACCCGCTGATCGGCCGCGCCGACGAGGTCGAGCGCTGCATCCAGGTGCTCTGCCGCCGGCGAAAGAACAACCCGCTGCTGGTGGGCGATCCCGGCGTCGGCAAGACCGCCATCGCCGAGGGGCTGGCGCTCAAGATCACCCGTGGCGAGACCCCGGACGTGCTGTCGGGGGCCACGATCTTCTCGCTCGACATGGGGGCGCTGCTGGCCGGCACCCGCTATCGCGGCGACTTCGAGGAGCGGCTGAAGGCCGTGGTGAAGGAGCTGGAAGAGCATCCCGACGCGATCCTCTTCATCGACGAGATCCACACGGTGATCGGCGCGGGCGCGACCTCGGGCGGGGCGATGGACGCCTCGAACCTGCTTAAGCCGGCGCTGGCGGGCGGCAAGCTGCGCTGCATGGGCTCGACCACCTACAAGGAATACCGTCAGCACTTCGAGAAGGACCGGGCGCTGAGCCGGCGGTTCCAGAAGATCGACGTGAACGAGCCCTCGGTCCCGGACGCGATCAAGATCCTGATGGGGCTGAAGCCGAGCTTCGAGAAGCACCACGACCTGCGCTACACCTCCGAGGCGATCAAGTCGGCGGTCGAGCTCGCGAGCCGCTACATCAACGACCGCAAGCTGCCCGACAGCGCCATCGACGTCATCGACGAGGCGGGGGCGGCCCAGCACGTCGTGGCCGAAAGCCGGCGCCGCAAGGTCATCTCACCCAAGGAGATCGAGGCGGTCGTCGCCAAGATCGCGCGGATCCCGCCGAAGAACGTCTCGAAGGACGATGCCGAGGTGCTGCGCGATCTGGAGAAGACGCTGAAGCGGCTGGTGTTCGGGCAGGATTCGGCGATCGAGGCGCTGGCGTCCTCGATCAAGCTGGCGCGGGCGGGTCTGCGCGAGCCGGAAAAACCGATCGGCAACTACCTGTTCGCGGGCCCGACCGGGGTCGGCAAGACCGAGGTCGCCAAGCAGCTCGCCGCGACGCTGGGGGTTGAACTGCTCCGCTTCGACATGAGCGAATACATGGAGAAGCACGCCGTCAGCCGCCTGATCGGCGCACCGCCCGGCTATGTCGGCTTCGACCAGGGCGGTCTTCTGACCGACGGGGTGGACCAGCATCCGCACTCGGTGCTGCTGCTCGACGAGATCGAGAAGGCGCACCCGGATGTCTACAACATCCTGTTGCAGGTGATGGACCACGGCAAGCTGACCGACCACAACGGCCGCCAGGTGGATTTCCGCAACGTGATCCTGATCATGACCTCGAACGCCGGGGCCGCCGACCAGGCCAAGGCCGCCATCGGCTTCGGCCGCGACCGCCGCGAGGGCGAGGACAAGGAGGCGATCGAGCGCACCTTCACGCCCGAGTTCCGCAACCGTCTGGACGCTGTGATCTCGTTCGCGCCGCTCTCGCGCGACGTGATCGTGCAGGTGGTCGAGAAGTTCATCCTGCAGCTCGAGGCGCAGCTGATGGACCGCAACGTCCATATCGAGCTGACCGACGAAGCGGCGAACTGGCTGGCCGAAAAGGGCTACGACGACCGCATGGGCGCCCGCCCGCTCGGCCGGGTGATCCAGGAGACGATCAAGAAGCCGCTCGCCGAAGAGCTGCTGTTCGGCCGGCTGACCAAGGGCGGCGTGGTCAAGGTGCGGATCGAGGACGACAAGCCGGTGTTCGACATCGAGGGCCCCGGCTCGCCCCGCCTCGGCCGCGACCGGACGCCGTTGCTGACGGCTGAGTGAGAGGCGGGTCGGGCTTATCCTGGTTCGGCTGGTCACGGTCGGGTGAGAGGTGGACTGATCTTGAAGCTGCCGCGGACCCTTGGGGGCCGCGGCAGTTTTTTTGTGGGGCAAGCGGGGGGCTGGGCAGGCCGTCGCCTCCGGCGAGTCTAGCGAGGCGGCCGGTGACGGCGACCACGCGGCTTCTCTACTCCCGTGCAAATCGGACGCACATTAGGGTTATCGAAGCGTGTTCTTCTGCGCTGCTCCATACGCCCGCAGCTTCTTTTCTTGGACCGCGCAACAACGATGGTCGGGCTCTCCTATCACAGGTGAAAGCGCCAGCAGCTCCATTAAACTCAGAAATAAAACAAGCTGGATGCTTTGTCGTTTTTGGTCCTGATGGGATTTATCGGGCGACTTAACCGGATGTTGACGCAAGCGTGGAGATCGACATGCGACGCAGAAATCTACTCATGATCGTGGCCGCAGGCCTGGCTCTTCCTCTCGCCGGATATGCGCAGGCGGACAGTCCATTGCGGGCTGCGTTCATGGCGATGTCGGAGCGGCAGCGCCGTACCGTCCAAGAGGAACTCAAGACCGCGGGCTTCTATGAGGGCCGGGTCGACGGGTCTTACGGGCCGGGCACCGAGCGTGCGCTGGCAGAGGGAGCCTCGTTCATCAGCGAGAACAGTCGGGGAGAGGCCCGGTACGATCTTCGCTCAGAGGCCGGGATCCGCGCGTACCTCAGCGATCTGGCCGATGGAACGGCCGCCGCGTGGCTGTACGGCGAGGGCGATGAGGCCGATCTTTCGGTTTCTGGTTGACCGATCCCGCACCCGCTGCGCGGGTGGGGGCTTCTTCGCGTTCACCTTAGTGGCGAGGGTTAGACTGCTGGGCTTCACGATAGGTCGGCTATCCCACCCACAGCCCGGTGAGCAGGTGAGCAGGTGAGCAGGTGAGCAGGTGAGCAGGTGAGCAGGTGAGCAGGTGAGGCTCGGTCAAATGCGGAGATAGGTAAACGCTCATCTGAAGCTGCGGCATCGTTCCTGCGTTGCAGCCGGGTACCGCTGAAGTCGGGCGACCGAGAGGCAAGCAGTGGCCCGTGTCGCACCGCTTAGCGTCCGCCGCGGAGCATCGCTTGGGATCAGCAGCCGCTCGGGCTGCGATCCGCCCGCGCACCCCTAGCTCTCAGCATCTCGACCGCCCCCCGCCCGCGCCTCACCCGCCCAACCCCTCACCAGCATCGATCGCCAGCACCGCCTCGGCCATCACCTCGGCGCCGAGAGCGATGGCGTCGGGCTCGGCCCATTCCTCGGGGCAGTGCGAGCGCCCGGCGCGGCAGGGCACGAAGACCATCGCCGCCGGTGCGATCCGGGCCATGAAGGCCGCGTCGTGGCCCGCGCCCGACACCATCCGGCAATGGCTCGCGCCAACCCGATCGGCGGCGGCGGCGAGCGTTTCGACCAGCCCCGCGTCCATCGGCATCGGCTGGTTGTCCGACAGCAGCCGCGCGGTGCCGGTGATTCCGGTGGGCTGGTCGGCGACGCGGGCCTCGACCCAGGCGAGGAAATCCTGCATCGCCGCCCGTTCGGGCGCGCGCGCATCGATGAGCAGGCGGGCGCGACCGGGGACGACGTTCGCCGCCCCCGGCTCGATCGCAAACTCGCCGACCGTGGCGGTGAAATGGCCGCGGGCGGCGCGGGCGGTGGCCTCGGCGTCGATCTGCCCGATCAGGGCTGCGGCCGCGACCAGCGCGTCGGCGCGGCGTCCCATCGGCACGGTCCCGGCATGGCCGGCCTGGCCGGTCAGCACCACCTCGATGCGCTCGATCCCGGCGATGGCGGTGACGAGGCCAAGGTCGGTCGGGCCGCTCTCGAGCACGGTCCCCTGCTCGATGTGCAGTTCCAGAAAGGCGCGGATGCCGCTCGCGGGCTCGAGCCGCTCGGGGTCGCCGCCCACGTCGTGCAGCGCCTGCGCCAGCGTGCGGCCCTCGTGGGTCAGGCCCAGCCAGGCCTCGGGGCGCACGCCCGCCATCGCCCGCGAGCCGATGCAGGAGACGCCGAAGACCGAGACCTCCTCGGCCAGGAAATCCACCACGGCGAGGTCGTGCCGCAGGGCGATGCCGCGCTCGGCCAGCATCCGCGCCACCTCGAGCGCCGCGATCACCCCCGCCGTGCCGTCGAAGCGGCCGCCGTCCGGCACGGTGTCCGAGTGGCTGCCGAGCATGATCGTCCCGCGCCCCGGCTCGGTGCCGGCGCGGGTGCCGATCAGGTTGCCGCCGGCGTCGGTCCTGAGGCTCAGCCCGGCCTGCGCAAAGGCGCCCGCGGCCCAGGCGCGGCCCTCGTCGAAACGGGGCGAGAAGGCGCGCCGGGTCCACGGGCGGTCCGGGTCGGTGATCGCCGCGAGAGCCGTCAGGTCGGCCTCGATCCGGTCGGGGCTGACGCGCAGGTTGCGGGGCGGCAGGGTGGGGGCGGGGGTCGCGTCGGGCATGAGGGGCCTCGGGTTCAGCGCCCCGGTGCGGGGCCGGGTGTCGTTCTAGCGGCCCCGCCGGGGCGGCGCGAGCCCCCCTACCCCGCGAGCAGTGCCGCGTTGCCGCCGGCGGCCGTGGTGTCGACGCAGAGATGCCGCTCATGGACCGCGTGGGCCCGGTCGGGCATCGCCGTGACCAGCGGCAGGATCGGCCCCGGCCGCGCCGCGAGCGCCTGGGCAAAGTCCCGCGCCGTCTCGGCGTCGCCCCACCAGAGCACGCCTGAGAACCCGTCGAGCCGCGCCAGCGCCGCGGGACGGTGCCGCCCCGCGACCGCCACCGCCCGGCCGCCGAGCGCCCTCACCGCGTCGGCCTGCGCCGCGGCCACCGCCGGCGGCGGGGCGAGGTCGGCCTTCAGGCCATCCGAGGCGGCCGGAGCCGGGGTCTCGGCCG
>NZ_JBHMQU010000012.1:30602-86268 GCF_042435015.1 Paracoccus panacisoli
CCGCCGTCCGAGAAGCTGTCGGGGGTCACGTTGACGATCCCCATCAGCCGCGGGCGGTCCATCGAGAGGCCGAGCACCGGCGGGCGCGGCGTCAGGCTCAGCCGGTTCAGCTCGCCCGTGGGGCCGGGCATGAGCCGCGTCTCGACCGGCGCCGCCGGTCCCGGGGCGGCCAGCGCCGCCGCCACATCGGCCAGCGCCGCCGGGCCGTCCGGCGTGCCCGCCGCCGCCCCCGGCGCAGGGGCGTAGAACCGCGGCAGGTAGAGCGGCCCGCCCGCCTTGGGGCCGGTCCCCGACAGCCCCTCGCCACCAAAGGGCTGGCTGCCGACCACCGCGCCGATTTGGTTGCGGTTGACGTAGAGGTTGCCGGCGTGGACCGCGTCCGTCACCTCCTGCACGCGGCCGTCGATGCGGGTGTGCAGGCCGAAGGTCAGCCCGTAGCCGCGGGCATTTATGTCGTCCACCACCCGGTCGAGGTCCTCGGCGGCGAAGCGCGCGACGTGCAGGACCGGGCCGAACACCTCGCGGTCGAGATCGCCGATGCCGCCGACCTCGATCAGCGTCGGCGGGATGAAATGCCCGCCCGCGGGGGCCGCGACCTGATGGGCGATGCGGCGCCCGGCGAGGTAATCCGCGATCCCCTCCTGCGCCTCGGCGTCGATCACCGGGCCCACGTCGGTCTCGAGCCGGGCGGGGTCGCCGACCTGCAGCTCGTCCATCGCGCCCGCGATCATCTCGGTCAGCGGGGCGGCGATGTCGTCCTGCACATAGAGGCAGCGCAGCGCCGAGCAGCGCTGCCCGGCCGAGCGGAAGGCCGAGGCGACCACGTCGCGCACCGCCTGCTCGGGCAGGGCGGTCGAATCGACGATCATGGCGTTGAGCCCGCCGGTCTCCGCGATCAGCGGTGCACCGGGGGCAAGATGCGCGGCCATCGCCCGGGCGATGGTCTGCGCGGTCTCGGTCGAGCCGGTGAACACCACCCCCGCCACGCGCGGGTCCGAGGTCAGCGCCGCCCCGACCGTGCCCCCCTGCCCCGGTAGCAGTTGCAGCGCCGCAGCCGGCACGCCGGCCTCGTGGAGCAGCCGCACGGCGATGGCGGCGACGAGCGGCGTCTGCTCGGCGGGCTTGGCCAGCACCGCATTGCCCGCCATCAGCGCCGCCGCGATCTGGCCGGTGAAGATGGCCAGCGGGAAGTTCCACGGGCTGATCGCCGCGATGATCCCGCGGGGCGGGCGGTCCACCCCCTCGCCCTCGGCGGCGTAGTAGCGCAGGAAATCCACCGCCTCGCGCAGCTCGCCCACCGCGTCGGGCAGGGTCTTGCCCGCCTCGCGGGTGAGCGCCGCGAAGATCGGGCCGAAGTTCGCCTCGTAGAAGTCGGCGGCGCGGCGCAGGGCGGCGGCGCGGGCGGCGGGCGGGGCGTCCCACGGGCGGGCATCGGCAAGCGCGCGGGCGACGGTCGCGCCGTCGGCCTCGGTCACCTGCGCCACAGCCGCGCCGGTGGCGGGGTTGCGCACCGGCTGCACCGGGCCGGTCGGGGCCGAGACGGTCAGCGGCACCGCATCGGGCACCGTCACGTCGCGCGCCACGTCGATCCGCGCCAGCGTGGCCGCATCGCTGAGATCGAAGCCCCGCGCGTTCACCCGCCCGGCGCCGAAGATCGCCGCCGGGGCCGCGAGGCCCTTGGGCGCCCGCGCCTCGGAGAGCGCCGCGAAGGGGTCGCGGGCGATCTCGGCCGGGGTCACGCTCTCGTCGACGATCTGGTGGACGAAGGACGAGTTGGCGCCGTTCTCGAGCAGCCGCCGGACGAGATAGGCGAGCAGGTCGCGGTGCGCGCCGACCGGCGCGTAGATGCGGCAGCGCCCCTTCGTCTCGCGCAGGACGATGTCGTGCAGCCGCTCGCCCATGCCGTGCAGGCGCTGGAACTCGAACCGGATGTCGCCCGCCATCTCGAGCACGGCGGCCACGGTCTGGGCGTTGTGGGTGGCGAACTGCGGATAGATCCGGTCGGCCATGCCGATCAGCTTGCGCGCGTTGGCGAGATAGCTCACGTCGGTCGCGGTCTTCGAGGTGAAGAGCGGAAAGTCGGGCAGCCCCTCGACCTGCGCGCGCTTCATCTCGGTGTCCCAATAGGCGCCCTTGACCAGCCGGACCATGATCCGCCGGTCAAGCCGCGTGGCCAGCGCGTGCAGCCAGTCGATGACCAGCCCGGCGCGCTTGCCGTAGGCCTGCACGACCACGCCAAAGCCGTCCCAGCCGGCGAGGCTTTCGTCCGACAGCACCGCGCGGATGACCTTGAGCGAGAGCACCAGCCGGTCCTGCTCCTCGGCGTCGATGTTCATCCCCATGCCGGCCGCCTTGGCGGCCTGGGCGAGGCGCAGCACGACGGGCACCAGCTCCGCCATCACCCGCGCCTCCTGCGCGACCTCGTAGCGGGGGTGCAGCGCCGAGAGCTTGATCGAGATGCCGGGGTTCTGCGCCACGTCCGGCTTGTCGCAGGCGCGCGCGATGGCGGCGATGGCGTCGGCATAGGCGGTCTCGTAGCGGGCGGCGTCGGCGGCGGTCATCGCGGCCTCGCCCAGCATGTCGTAGCTGTAGCTGTAGCCCTGCGCCTCGCGCGTGCGGGCGCGGTCGAGCGCGGCCTCGATGGTCTCGCCCAGCACGAACTGTCGCCCCATCTCCTTCATGGCGCGGGTGACGGCGGCGCGGATCACCGGCTCGCCCAGCCGCCTGAGCGCGCCGCGCAGCGTCCCGGCGATGCCGCCCTGCGCGTCGTCCAGCACCTTGCCGGTCAGCATCAGCGCCCAGGTCGAGGCGTTGACGAGGCTCGAGGATGCCTCGCCCAGATGCTTGCCCCAGTCCGAGGGGGCGATCTTGTCCTCGATGAGCGCGTCGATCGTGTCGCGGTCGGGGACGCGCAGCATCGCCTCGGCCAGGCACATCAGCGCCACGCCCTCGCGGGTCGACAGCCCGTATTCCGACAGGAAATGCTCCATCAGCGAGGGCTTCGCCTCGGCGCGGATGCGGCGGACGAGGTCCTCGGTCCGCGCGGTGATGCGGGCGCGCGCCTCGGGCGACGGGGCGGCCTTGGCGAGGTCGGCCAGAAGCGCGGCCTCGTCGCGGAACTTGGCGTCGGTGGTGAAGCGGTCGAGGTCGGGCAGGCTCATGGTCGGGCATCCGCGCGAAAGGGGTTCAGGCCCGGATATAGGACGTTGCGTCTGGACGATCCGACCAAAGATGGCGAGGATGACAGGCGATCGGACCATATTGGGGGCGCCAGACTGACATGACCGACCAGCTTGACGCCGCGAACCGCAAGATCCTGCGCGAGCTGGTGGCGAACGCGCGGATCCCGATCAGCGAGCTGGCGCGCAAGGTCGGGCTGTCCAAGACCCCTGTCGCGCAGCGCATCCGCGCGCTCGAGGCGATGGGGCTGATCACCGGCTACCGCGCCATGCTGTCGCCGCTGAAGCTGGGGCTGACCCATGTCACCTTCATGCAGGTGCGGCTGTCGGACACCCGGCAGAAGGCGCTCGAGCAGTTCAACGCCGAGGTCCGCGCCATCCCCGAGATCGAGGAATGCTACATGATCGCCGGCGGCTTCGACTATCTGCTCAAGGTCCGCTCGCGCGACATGATCGAGTTCCGCCGGCTGATGGCCGAGCGCATCTCGGCGCTGCCCCATGTCGCCGCCACCTCGAGCTTCGTGGCGATGGAGGCGGTGGTCGAGCAGGGCTGGACCCCAAGCTGAGCCGCGGCGGCGCGCGGCGCTGCCGTCGGCCATTGCCCTCACCCCCTCTGCGGGCTAGGTGGCAAGGGACGACCGCGCCGTGCGGTCCGGGCCGCGGGCCCTGCCCCGACGGCAGCCCGGCCCGGGGGCCAGACGGCGCACGAGGCGGCACGGGAAGGGACGGCCCATGGAAATCTTTACCGCAGCCGGGTTCACGGCGCTGCTGCAGGTCATCGCCATCGACCTGGTGCTGGCGGGCGACAACGCCATCGTCATCGGCCTTGCCGCCGCCGGCCTGCCGCGCGAGCAGCGCAACAAGGCGATCCTCGTCGGCATCATCGCGGCCACGGTGCTGCGGATCTTCTTTGCCCTGATCACCACGCAGCTTCTGGCCATCAAGGGCCTGCTGCTGGTCGGCGGCGTCCTGCTGCTCTGGGTCTGCTACAAGATGTTCCGCGAGCTGCGCGCCGGCCACCCTGACCCCGAGCATCTGGAAGAGGTGATCGCGGGCGACGGCGACAATGTGGTGACGGCGACCGGCAAGGCGCCGCCGCGCAAGACCTTTGCCCAGGCCGCGATGCAGATCGTCATCGCCGACGTGTCGATGTCGCTCGACAACGTGCTGGCCGTGGCGGGGGCGGCGCACGGGCACACGACGGTGCTGATCGTCGGGCTGGTGCTCTCGATCGCGCTGATGGGGCTGGCCTCGACCTGGATCGCGCGGGTCATCAACCGCTATCCGTGGATCGCATGGGCGGGCCTGCTCGTGATCCTCTACGTCGCGCTCAAGATGATATACGAGGGCAGCCACCAGCTCGGCTGGATCTGAGGCTTCCCCTCTCTGCCCGCTGACCCCGGCCCGGCGCCCGCCGCGGCCGGGGTTTCTCGTTCATGGTCAGCGCAGCAGGCCGGGGTCCGGGCCGAGCGCGAGGCCGGGGAAGATGCGGTCCTCGATCACCCCCGGCGCGACGCCGAAGAGCCCGCGCAGCGCCCAGCCGGCATAGGCGCGCACGTCGCGCGTGGGCATCAGGTCGCGGTCCTGGTAGAGCGCGCCCTCGCCCAGGCCCGGCCAGTCGCCGAGCACGCGGCCGCCGCGCACCGCCCCGCCGGCGAAGAGCATCGCGCCCCCGGTGCCGTGGTCGGTCCCGCCCGAGCCGTTCTCGCGCGCGGTGCGGCCGAACTCGGTCAGGGCGAGGACGGCGGTGCGCGACCAGTTCGGGCCAAGCCCCTCGCGCAGGGTCAGCACGGCCTCGGCCAGCTGGCCCAGCGGGCGGGTGATGACCTGCGCCTGCCGGGCGTGGCTGTCCCAGCCGGTGAGCGAGAAAGCCGCGATCCGGGTCGCGCCGTTGAGCCGCCCGGCGGCAAAGGCGGCGAGCCGCGCGCCCTCGCCCTGCGGGCCGCCCCGGCGTCCCTCGCCCGCCATCGCCCCCGCCCCGCCGATCAGCGCCGCATCGGCGGCCGCGTCGCGGAACAGCGGGTCGTCGTGATAGACCTCGGCCAGAAGCCGCTGCGCCTGCGGGGTCAGCGCCAGCCGCGCCTCGGGCGCCCAGCTCAGCGCATGGGCCGGGCCCGAGAGGATCAGCATCTCCTCGGTGCCGACCGAATAGGCGGTCTCGGCGGTGGCGCCCGGGATCTCGGCCAGCAGGCGGTTCAGCCAGCCGCCCTTCTGCTGGTCGATGGGCAGGTCGTTGCCGGTCCCCGCCTCGAGCAGGTCCTGCCCGTCGAAATGGCTGCGCTTGTCGCGGTAGGGCGTGGCCGCGGCATGGGCGAAACCAAGCTCTCCGGCCTGCCAGAGGGGCATGAGGTCGGCCAGCGCCGGGTGCAGCGCGTAGAACCCGTCGAGGTCATGCGCCCCGCCCGCCGGCCCCACCGACAGCTCCGGGCGCAGCGCCCTGAGCGCCGGGTCGCCGTAGGGCTGCACCACATCGAGCCCGTCCATCGCCCCCCTGAGCACGATGACCACGAGCCGGTTCTCGCCCGGCACGGCGGCAAGGCTGATGGTGCTGAGCCACGGGTGCGCCGCCGCCGAACAGGCGGCGAGCGTGGCGGCCCTCAGGAAGCTGCGGCGGGTGGGCATGGCGTCCCCCTTTCAGCGACGGTTGAAGTCGGTCGAGGCGAGGACGAGCGCCACCCCCTCGCGCACCGTCTCGGCCCGCGGGACGGCGGTGGCCAGCGCCTCGGACGCGCTGCCGCCGAGGGCGGTGTCGATCAGCGCGCGGGGGTCGGGCAGCGGATCGACGAAGCGCGCGGGCACCCTCAGCGCCCAGTCGATCCGGGCCGCGAGCGTCTGCGGCGTGATCCAGTCGGCGGCGGCCTCGGGCCAGCCATCGGGGCCGCGGGCGCGGACGAAGGGCTGGCCCATGCGGGCAAGCGGCGCCCAGAGCAGGCGGTTGGCGTCGGGCGGCGCCAGCGCGAGCACCTCGGCCCCCGTCACGCCGAGCGCGCGCAGCCCGGCCACCACGAAGTCGAAGGGCTGGCGCGCCTTGGCCCGGAAGGTCGCGGAAAGGTCGGGGTGGCCCGCCAGCACCGCGTTGACCTGCGCCAGATCGCCGCCGCTGCCGCGCAGGGTCGCCGCGAGATCCTCGACCAGCCCCGCGGGCGGGTCATCGGCGGCGAAATGGATGGCGAGCTTGCGGGCCAGATGCGCCGCCGTGGCCGGCGCGGCGGCGAGGTCGCCGAGCGCGCGGGCGATCTCGGCCAGGCCGTCGCGGTCGTCGCCGCCGTAGCGGCGGCCCAGCACCGTCTCGACCCCCGGCTCGGCCATCTGCGGGCGGTAGGGCACCGGGTTGCGGGGGTTGAAGCTGAGGCCGGTGAAAAGCTCGGCCAGCGCCCGCACGTCGCCCTGCGCGTAAGGCGCCCCGACCCCGAGCGTGTGCAGCTCGAGCACCTCGCGCGCGAGGTTCTCGTTCAGCCCCAGCCGCTCGCGCGACCGCCGTATGGCCGCGCGCGAGTTCGGCCCGACGCTGCTCGTCTGGTTGAGATAGACGAGCATCATCGGGTGGGTGACGGCGGCCACCACCATGTCGCCCAAGCGCCCGCCGAGGTTCGGGCGGATCGCCTCATCGACCAGCGCGGCGGACAGCAGGTGCTGCGGCGGGTTCTGCGGCACGGTGGTGAAGTGATCGGCCCAGAACTGCACGAGCCGCTCGCCGAACCCCGAGGGCGCGTCGAGCGCCCGCGCGATCCGCCGTTGCAGCACGATCAGCCGCTGCTGGTCGATCGCATCGGCCAGCGCCTTGTAGCCCGCGGGGTCGAGCGTGCCCGCGTCCCGCGCCTTGCGCGCGTCGTCGAGGCGGATGATCGCGGCGGTGGCCTCGGCCCGGGTCCAGCCGTCCGGGCGGGCGGCGTCCGCGACCCCCGCGAGCATGCCCGCGAGGTCCGCAGGCGGGGCCATCCGCGGCGAGAGGCCGAAGCCCAGCCGGATCGCGGCGAGGGCGGGATAGTCGGGCGGGCGCATCGGCGCGTCCTCGGGCGCGGGCTGCGCCCCTGCCGTTATCGCAGGGCCGGGGCGGGCGCGCACCCGCCCTCACGCAAAGCTGATGCGCGGCGGGCGGCAACCCGCCTGCAGCTCAGCCGGGGCCGCGGTCGCCGGACGGTCAGGCGTCCTTCGGCAGCACCCGCAGGCGCAACTCGCGCAGTTGCTCGTTCGTGGGCTCGCTCGGCGCGCCCATCATCAGGTCCTCGGCGCGCTGGTTCATCGGGAACATGATGACCTCGCGGATGTTGCTCTCATCGGCGAGCAGCATCACGATCCGGTCGATGCCCGCGGCGCAGCCGCCGTGCGGCGGGGCGCCATAGCGGAACGCCTTGACCATGCCGCCGAAGCGCTTCTCGACCTCGTCGCGGCCGTAGCCGGCCAGCTCGAAGGCCTTGAACATGATGTCCGGCGTGTGGTTGCGGATGCCGCCCGAGATCAGCTCGTAGCCGTTGCAGGCAAGGTCGTACTGCCAGGCGTGGACCTTGAGCGGGTCGCCATTGAGCGCCTCGAGCCCGCCCTGCGGCATCGAGAAGGGGTTGTGCGAGAAGTCGATCTTGCCGTCGTCGCCGCGCTCGTACATCGGGAAGTCGACGATCCAGGCGAACTTGAACTGGTTCTCGTCGATCAGGCCCAGCTCGCGGCCGATCTCGGTCCGGGCGCGGCCGGCAACGGCCTCGAAGTCGGCCGGCTTGCCGCCGAGGAAGAACGCCGCGTCGCCCTCGCCCAGGCCAAGCTGGGTGCGGATCGCCTCGGTCGGCTCGGCCCCGAGCGCCTTGGCGATCGGGCCCGCGGCCTCGGTCGAGCCGTCCTCGGCCTTGCGCCAGAAGATGTAGCCCATACCGGGCAGCCCCTGCGCCTGCGCGAAGGCGTTCATCCGGTCGGCGAACTTGCGCGAGCCGCCAGTCGGCGCCGGGATGGCGCGGACCTCGGTGCCGTCCTGCTCCAAGAGCTTGGCGAAGATGCCGAAGCCCGAGCCGCGGAAATGTTCGGAGACGTCCTGCATCTCGATCGGGTTGCGCAGGTCCGGCTTGTCGGTGCCGTATTTGCGCAGGCTCTCGACATAGGGGATCAGCGGCCAGTCGGCGTCCACCCGGCGGCCGCCGCCGAAGGTCTCGAACAGGCCCTGGATCACCGGCTGGACGGCGGCGAACACGTCCTTCTGCTCGACGAAGGACATCTCGATGTCGAGCTGGTAGAAGTCGGTGGGCGAGCGGTCGGCGCGCGGGTCCTCGTCGCGGAAGCAGGGCGCGATCTGGAAGTAGCGGTCGAAGCCCGCGACCATGATCAGCTGCTTGAACTGCTGGGGCGCCTGCGGCAGGGCGTAGAACTTGCCCGGATGCAGCCGCGAGGGCACGAGGAAGTCGCGCGCGCCCTCGGGCGACGAGGCGGTGATGATCGGGGTCTGGAACTCGGTGAAGCCCGCGTCCCACATCGCGTCGCGCAGCCACTTGATGACGCGGGAGCGCAGCATGATGTTGGCGTGCAGCGACTCGCGCCGCAGGTCGAGGAAGCGATAGGCGAGGCGGGTTTCCTCGGGGTAGTCCTGGTCGCCGAAGACCGGCAGCGGCAGCTCGTCGGCCGGGCCGAGGATGGCCACGTCGGTGGCGTAGACCTCGATCTCGCCGGTGGGCAGCTTGGGGTTCACCAGCGCCGCGTCGCGCAGCTTGACGCGCCCGTCGATGCGGATGACCGTCTCGGCGCGCAGCTTTTCCAGCGTGGCAAAGGCGGGGCTGTCGGTGTCGGCGATCACCTGGGTCATCCCGTAGTGGTCGCGCAGGTCGATGAACAGCACGCCGCCGTGGTCGCGGACCCGGTGGACCCAGCCCGACAGGCGGACGGTCTGGCCGGCGTCGGCCGCGGTCAGGGCGCCGCAGGTGTGGGTGCGGTAGGCGTTCATCGGGCTGTCCTTTGTTGTCCGCAGCGCTTCAACGCCGCAGGGCGCGCGGTGTCAAGCCGCAGGACCCGGGCGCCGGCCGGGACGCGCCGGATATTTGCCGACGAGCGCGGGTGCGGCGGTGCTCAGAACGGCCGCACCACGTTGCCGGAATAGAAGAACGCCCCCATCCCGACGACGAAAAGCACGTTGCCGGCGATGGCGTGGGCGACCCACGCGGCCGGGAACCCGCGCTGCTGGTAGAGGCGGGCGAAGATCAGCCCGCCCACGAAGGTCATCACCGCCACGACCGCCGACCAGTACATGAGGTGGGCAAAGGAAAACACCGCCGCGTTCACCAGCCGGGCGCTGCGCGCGCTGCCCATCAGGGGGGCGTAGCGGTGGAAGTAGAGGGCGCGGAAGATCAGCTCCTGCGGCAGCGCCGAGAGCAGCGGGTAGAAGATCAGGATGAACGGCACGAAGCGCAGCCACGCGCGCGAGGTGTTGATCTCGAACCCCGGATGGGTGGCTACCATGATCGCGTAGCCGGTCAGCCCCACGCCGAGGCCGAACAGCGCCATGCGGCCCCAGCGGATCCGGCGCCAGCCGCGGACGAGCTCGCGCCAGTCGAACTCTCCGGTCCACCAGATCAGCGCCAGCCCGGCGAGGGTGAAGCCGAAGAGCGCCGGGAACAGCCCGCGCGGCGGCAGGAACAGCGCCATGGCCAGCGGCGCGCCGATGAAGAGGACGAGGAACTCGGCCCAGCGTCCGGCGCGCTGCATGGGATCAGCGCTGCGACCGGGAGGCCACCCAGCGGTTCCACTGGGCGCGGCTGCCGGCAAAGGCGTTCAGATCGACGTTGCCGCCGAAGCCCGGGGACGTCCCCGTGCCGGTGTACTGCCAGAAGGTCCAGCGCTGGCCGGGATAGATCCGCGACGGGTGATCGGCGACCGAGCGCAGCCAGAACTCGGCCCTGACCTGCCCCAGCGCGTTGTCGTGGTAGAAATCGACGGTGGTGTAGATGACCGGCCGCTGCCCGTAGTGATTGCCGACGATGGTCAGGAAGGTGTTGATCTCGCGGTGCACCTCGGCCGGGCTGGGGCGGAAGCGGCAGGTCCGCGACTGGTGGTTCCACTCGAGGTCCAGCACCGGCGGCAGCGCGCCGCGCTCGCGCGGGACGTTGGCGATGAACCACGCCGCCTGCTCGGCGCCCGAGCGGCAGAAGTAGTAGAAGTGATAGGCGCCGCGCGGGATGCCGGCCCGGCCAGCGCCGGCCCAGTAGGTACGGAAGGCGGGGTCCGAGTGGTCGGCCCCCTCGGTCGCCTTGATGAAGGCGAAGCTGATCCCGGCCCGGCGGGCGGTGTGCCAGTCCACGTTGCCCTGATAGCGCGAGACGTCGACGCCATGGACCTGGTGGTTGTAGGGGTGGCCCGAGGTCCAGACATGCGGCGCGCTGTCGCCGAGCGCGGGGACCGCGCCGCCGACGAAGCCGCCCTGCACCGACTGGCCCGAGCCGATGCTCGCGTCCGTCACCACGTGGCGCGTGCTGCCGCCCCCGCAGCCTGCCAGCGCCGTCACCGCCGCCAGCGCGACCGCCTTGATCCAGAGTTTCATGCGTCCCGCCTCGATCCCGTATTTCTTCTTTTGCCCGGGACTATTCCACAGCCCCGCGGCAAACGCCAAGCGGACCCGGCGGCGGCGGTCAGGCGGGGCCGTTCACGAAACCGTCAGCGGCCGCGCGGGGTCAGTTCATGTCGGGCACCATCTTGCCCGGGTTCATGATGTTGTTGGGGTCGAGCGCCCGCTTGATCGTGCCCATCACGGCCCAGGCGGGGCCGTGCTGCGCCTCCATCAGGTTCCGCTTGCCGACCCCGATGCCGTGCTCGCCGCTGATCGTGCCGCCCACGGCGAGCGCGCGGTGCGCCATCCGCTCGGCCACGCCCTTGGCAATGGCGATCTCGGCCTGGTTGCCGGGCTCGAGCAGCATCAGCACGTGGAAGTTGCCGTCGCCCACGTGCCCCACCACGTCCCCGATCAGCCCCGAGGCGTGCATGTCGGCCGAGGCCGCCGCCACCGCCGCCGGCAGCTCGGACATCGGCACGCAGATGTCGGTGCTGATCCCGGTAGCCCCGGGGCGCAGCTTCAGCGCCGCGTAATAGGAGGCATGGCGCGCCGCCCACAGCCGGTTGCGCTCTTCGAGGCTGGTGGCCCAGGCGAAGCCCGCGCCGTGATGCTCTTCGGCGATGGCGCCGAAGAGCTCCGCGTCGCGCTTGACCGCCTCGGGGGCGCCGTTGAACTCGACCATCAGATGCGGCTGCTCGGGGTAGTTCGAGCCGAGGTGCAGGTTTACCGCCCGCATCCCGAGCGCGTCCATGAACTCGATCCGCGCCATCGGCACGCCCATCTGCATGGTCTGCGCGACGCAGGTCACCGCGTCCTCGAGCGTCGGGAAGGCGCAGACGGCGGCGGCCACGTCCTCGGGCTGGCCGTGCAGGCGCAGCGTCAGCTCGGTGATGATCCCGAGTGTGCCCTCGGACCCGACGAGCAGCGCGGTCAGGTCGTACCCGGCCGAGGATTTCGCCGCCCGGCTGCCGGTGCGGATGATGGTGCCGTCGGCGAGCACCGCCTCGAGCCCGAGCACGTTCTGCCGCATGGTGCCATAGCGGACCGCGGTGGTGCCGCTCGCGCGGGTCGAGGCCATGCCGCCGAGGCTCGCGTTGGCGCCGGGATCGACGGGGAACATGAGGCCGGTGGCGCGCAGTTCCTTGTTCAGCGCTTCGCGGGTGACGCCGGGCTGGACCACGGCCAGCAGGTCGGCCGGGCGGATGTCGAGCACCCGGTCCATCCGCATCATGTCGAGGACCAGCCCGCCGCGGACGGCGAGCGCGTGCCCCTCGAGCGAGGTGCCCGTGCCCCAGCCGATCACCGGCACGCCGTGGGCGTTGCAGATTTTGAGGACGGCGGACACCTCTTCGGTCGTCAGCGGCCAGGCCACGGCATCGGGCGGCGGCGCGCTGTGGAACGTCTCGGACGCGCCGTGCAGCGTGCGATCCGATTCGCCGGTGGACAGCCGGTCGCCCAGCACCGCGCGCAGTTCCGAGAGGATGTGATCGGCGATGGGCATGGCAGGCGTCCTCGGGCTCGAGCGGCAGGGGGTGACGGCGCGCAGTCTTGCACCCGCGCGGGCCGAGCCTCAACCCCGGTTGGCATACCAGATCGGGCTTCTTGCCGGGCCCAATGCCCATGCCCCGCGCCCCAGGCGCGGCGGCAGGCGGTCAAACCGTCAGATCGCCCAGCGGCGCCGTCGCCGCGGCCAGCCAGCCGCGCAGGTCGGGGGGCAGCCGCGGCCCGACCTCGGCCGCAACGCGGGCGTGATAGGCGTCGAGCCAGGCGATCTCGGCCCGGCTCAGCATCCCCGGCTCGATCAGGCGCCGGTCGATGGGCACCAGCGTCAGCGTCTCGAACCCCAGCAGGTCGCGCCCGTCCGGGCCGGTCGCGGGCTCGACCGCGATCAGGTTCTCGAGGCGGATGCCCCACTCGCCCTCGCGGTAGTACCCCGGCTCGTTCGAGAAGATCATCCCCGGCTCGAGCGGCAGCTCGGACCGGCGCGAGATCCTGAGCGGCCCCTCGTGGACGCAGAGCGCCGCGCCGACGCCGTGGCCGGTGCCGTGGTCGAAATCCATCCCCGCCTGCCACAGCGGCGCGCGGGCCACCGCCTCGATGTCGCGCCCGGCGAGGCCGCGCGGGAAGCGCAGCCGCGACAGGCCGATCAGGCCCTGCAGCACGCGGGTATAGGCGTCGCGGGCGGCCTCGGGCGCCGGGCCGACAGCGATGGTGCGGGTGACGTCGGTGGTCCCCATTGGATACTGCCCGCCCGAATCGAGCAGCAGCAGCTCGCCCGACGCCACGGTGCGGTTGCTGGCCTCGGTCACCCGGTAATGCACGATGGCGCCGTTCGGCCCGGCGCCGCTGATCGTGTCGAAGCTGATGTCGGTGGCGCCCGCCTCGCGGCGGAAGCCCTCGAGCGCGCGGACCACGTCGATCTCGGAGAAGCGGCCGGGGGTCTGGGCGTCGATCCAGGCGAGCACGCGGACCATCGCCACCGCGTCGGCGAGATGGGCGTCGCGCATCCCCTGCAACTCGGCCGCGGTCTTGCGCGCCTTGGGCAGCGCCACCGGGTCGCGGTCCCGCACCACCGTCGCGCCCGCCGCCGTCAGCGCCGCGGCGACCGCCACCGGCGCGCTCTCGGGGTCGATCCGCACGGCGCCCTTCAGGGCCGACAGGGCGGCGGCGAAATCCTCGGGCGGGGCGATGGCGACGGCATTGCCGAGCGCGGCGCGCACCTCGGGGGTGAACTTCTCGGGCGCGGCGAAGAGCTGCACGGCGCCGGTGTCGTCGATGATGGCGAAGCTCTGCACCACCGGGTTGCGGGGGATGTCGGCCCCGCGCAGGTTCAGCAGCCACGAGATGCTGTCGGGCAGCGTCAGCACCGCCGCCCCCTGCCCCGCGGCCTTCAGGTCAGCTGCCACCTGCGCCCGCCGCGCCTCGGCCGAGGCCCCGGCCAGCGCCTCGGGGTGCAGGCGCGCCGCGCCCACGGGCGGGGCCGGGCGGTCGGTCCAGATCGCGTCGACGGGGTTTTCGATGCGGGTCAGCGTGACGCCGCTCCCCTCGAGTTTCGCGGTGAGCGCCTCGATCTCGGTCACGCCGTGCAGCCAGGGGTCGAACCCGGCCACCCCGCCTTGGGGCAGCGCCGCGCGCAGCCACTCGGCGGCGCCGGTCTCTGGCCAGTTGACGGGGGTCAGCACCGCGGGATCGGTCTCGGCCCGGACCTGCACCCGGTAGCGGCCGTCGATGAACACGCCCGCGCGGTCGGCGGTCACGATGGCGAAGCCGGCGCTGCCCGAGAACCCGGTCAGCCAGCGCAGCCGCGCGTCGCAATCGGCCACGTATTCGCCCTGGTGAGCGTCGGCGCGCGGCACCAGCACCGCATCGATCCCGCGCGGGGCCATCCACGCCCGCAGCGCGGCGATGCGCGGGGCTGCGTCCGCGGGCGCGCCGCCCGACTCGAAGCTCTGCCAGCCCATGCCCGGCCCCCTCAGTTCGACGCCGCCGGACCCAGCAGCGGGCCTGGGTCCGAGGCCCAGCCGTGCCGCGATTGCCCGGTGGCGAGCCCGGCCCGATAGACGGTGTTCATGTAGACCGGATCGAACGGCAGCCCCTGCGGCAACCGCAGCGCCGGCGGCACGGCGGTGACGTGGAAGTCGAAGCCGTCGCGGCGGGCCAGCCGCTCCATCTCGGTGATGTCGACCAGCGACTGCGCCTTGATCATGGTGCTGAGGCTGCGCCCGGCGATGGCCAGCGCGTTCTGGGCCACCGTCTCGGGCTCGGGCGAAAGCTTCGAGTTCCGCACCACCCACATCCGCCGCGGGCCGCGGCGCGGCGGCAGCGTGACCTCGGGCGGATAGGCGAAGACCCCGCGGGTCACGCCGCCGTCCACATGCATCTCCTGGAAGCGGTGGCCTTCGGCGACGACGTCGATGGCGACCGGCGGGAAGGCCGCGGGGATCGAGGCCGAGGCGAGCAGGATGGCGCGGATCAGGTCGACCCGGTCGGGCTGGCCCGAGGCCGCAATGCGGCCGATGTCCCAGATCACCTGCCGCTGGGCGTCGAGGTTGGTGGTCCCGATCAGCAGCATCCGCCCCTTGCGCCGCTCGGCCGCGATCTCGTCCACCATGGCCGGGGTGACGATGGCGGCGATGCGGTCGCGCAAGGGCGAGCTGTCGCCGACCGACGGCGCCCCGGTCAGCACCTGCAGCGGTTTCAGCAGCACCACGTCCGAGCGCCGGGTCTGGGTGTAGGAGCGTTTCAGCTCGTTGTCGTAGCGCGGGCCGAGGAAGGCCAGCGGCGCGATCAGCGCCCCGGTCGAGACGCCGGTCACCATGTCGAACTCGGGCCGGTCGCCGCGCTGGGTCCAGCCGATCAGCAGCCCGGCGCCGAACGCCCCGCCGTCGCCGCCGCCCGACAGCGCGAGAATGTCCACCGCGTCGGTGCCGCGCAGCCGCGCCAGCGCCGCCGTGCCCAGCGAATCGGTCTGCGCGTCGCTGGGGCCGATGACGTTGCCATAGGCGCGGATGCGGCCGTAGCCGGGCGGCTCGGCCGTGAGCGTCACGGATGCGGGCACCGCGGGCAGGTGGCGCACCGGCCCGAGGTCGCAGGCGGCGGTCGAGAGTGCCGCGGCCAGCAGCACGAAAGTGCGGGCGGCCCGGCCCGCGCGGTTCGCTGTCGTCATCCGGTCCCGGCCCCTGCCTCTCATGCCCATCTTCACCCTCAGCGCCGCGCGCTGCCGGCCAGCGCCCGCGCGCGCTTCCGCGGGTCGCTCTCGAACAGCGCGGCGAGCTGTTCGGTGATCGCCCCCGCCAGCTGCTCGGCGTCGGTGATCGTCACCGCGCGCTGGTAGTAGCGGGTCACGTCATGGCCGATGCCGATGGCGATCAGCTCGACCTGGCGGCGCTTTTCCACCATCGCGATCACGTCGCGCAGGTGCTTTTCAAGGTAGATCGCCGGGTTCACCGACAGCGTCGAATCATCGACCGGCGCCCCGTCCGAGATCACCATCAGGATCTTGCGCGCCTCGGTGCGCCGCACCATCCGGCGGTGCGCCCACTCCAGCGCCTCGCCGTCGATGTTTTCCTTCAGAAGCCCCTCTTTCATCATCAGCCCGAGGTTGGGGCGCACCCGCCGCCACGGCGCGTCGGCGGATTTGTAGATGATGTGGCGCAGGTCGTTGAGCCGCCCCGGCGTCGCCGGGCGCCCGGCCTTGAGCCACGCCTCGCGGCTCTGCCCGCCCTTCCAGGCGCGGGTGGTGAAGCCGAGGATCTCGACCTTGACCTGGCTGCGTTCGAGCGTGCGGGCCAGCACGTCGGCGCACACCGCGGCGATCGAGATCGGCCGGCCGCGCATCGAGCCCGAGTTGTCGATCAGCAGCGTCACCACCGTGTCGCGGAACTCGGTGTCCTTCTCGACCTTGAAGCTGAGCGGCGTCGTCGGGTTCGCCACCACGCGGGCCAAGCGGCCGGCGTCGAGCACCCCTTCTTCCTTGTCGAACTCCCAACTGCGGTTCTGCTGCGCCTGCAGGCGGCGCTGCAGCTTGTTGGCCAGCCGCGAGACCGCGCCCTTGAGCGGCTCGAGCTGCTTGTCGAGATAGGCGCGCAGCCGCTCGAGCTCGGCCGGCTCGGCCAGATCCTCGGCCCGGATCTCCTCGTCGAAGGACTGGGTGAAGACCTTGTAGTCGGTCGAGGCCTCGCTGACCGGCGGCGGCAGCTCGGGCGGCATCTCGCTGTCCGGCATCTCGGCGTCTTCGACCAGCTCCTCCTCGGACTGGTCGTCGAGGCTGACCTGCGCCTGGCGCTCGTCCTCGGTCCGCTCCTGGCTGCGCTCGGGGCTGGCCTCGGCGTCCTCGCCCTCCTGCTCTTCGCGGGACTGGTTGTCGCCCGATTCGGGGTCGGGCTCGGCGTTCTCGTCGGCCTCGTCCTGCTGCGGCTCGTCGGGGTCGTCGCCGAGCTGGTCGCCGTAGCCGAGTTCCGCGATCATCCGCCGGGCGAGCCGCGCGAAGGCCGCCTGATCGGCGAGCGCCGCGTTGACGTCGGCGAGCGCGCCGCCCGCCTGCTGCTCGACGAACGGGCGCCACAGGTCGGCGACGTGCTGGGCGGCAGGGGGCAGAGCCCGCCCCGTCGCGGCCTGCCGGACCAGATAGCCGGCCGCGGCGGCCAGCGGCGCGTCGGCGGCGGCGCGGATCTGGCCGTAGCCCTTGCGCTCGGCCTCGGCCCCGAGCCGCGCGTCGATGTTCGACAGCGCCCCCGGCATGTCGCGGGCCCCCAGCGCCTCGCAGCGCGCGGTCTCCATCGCCTCGTAGAGCTCGCGCGCCATCGGCCCCGCGGGGGCGTAGCGGGCGTGGGTGGCGTCGTCGTGGTGGCGCAGCCGCATGGCGAGCGCATCGGCGGTGCCGCGGGCGAGCAGGATCTCCTCGCGCGTCATCCGGCGGCTGACCTGCGGCAGGCGCATGGTGTCGCCCGCGACGCCCGAGGGGTCGGCGGTGTAGGTGACGTTCAGCTCACGCTCGTCGGCCAGCGCGCGGGTGGCCTCGGCCAGCGCCTTCTTGAACGGATCGGCGGGGTTGTCGGCGGGTTTCATGGGGGTGTTGTGGGCCGTTCCGGGGCGGCTGTCCATACGGCGCGGCGGGCCGCGACGCGCCGGACCGGGGCGCTGCCCCGGACCCCGGGGTATTTGGGCCGGAAAGAAACGATGCCGCGCCGGGCGACGTTGGGACGCGACGCCCGACCCGGAGGACCGCCCATGCGCCGCGCCGCTTTCTGCCTTCTGCTCACCACCCTTGCGCCGCTGCCGGCGCTGGCGGCGGACGCCTGCCGGGCGGCGTATGAGCGGGGCTTCACCGAGGGGGTCGCGGCAGTCAACGCGCAGCTGGGCGCGGTGACGGCGCAGATGCAGCGCGACGTGCAGGCGCAGGTGAACGCCCAGCTCGCTACGCTGGACGCGCAGCGCAACGCGGAGCTCGAGGCCCGTCTGGCGGCGGCGCAGGGCGAGGCGCTGGCGGCGCAGGGACCGGTGCAGGCCCGTGGGGAAGGCGGCGTGGCGGTGATGCCCGCCATGCCGACCTTGCCACCGCTGGTGAGGGCGCCGGGCGGCGGGATCGCGCCGGCGCGGCCGGACGGCACGTTGCCGGGGGCTGCGGCGACCGCGGACATGGCGGCGCGTGGGACGGCGGGGCTGCCAGACGATCCGGCGGCGCTGCCGGCCGGGACGACGATCACCATCTCGGATCCGCAGGCGCTGCCGCCCGAGCTTTACCGCGCGCTGGTCGACTTCACCCGCTGATCTCGCTGACCGCGACGCTCTGGCGCTGCATGGTGGCGTTGGTCATCGTGGTCAGGAACGCCACGTCGAGCGCGTCGCGGCCGACCGCGATCAGCGCCATCTGGTCGGCGTGGGCCATGCCCGTCGCGTCGATCAGGTGCCAGGCGCCGTCCAGGTAGACCTCGGTCACCGCGTGGAAGTCGGGTGGCGTCACGCCGGGCGCGAAGACGCTGGCGATGCGCGCCGGGACCTGGGCCGCGCGGCACAGCGTGATCATCAGGTGGGCGTAGTCGCGGCAGACCCCCTGCCGGTCGATGAAGCTGTCGATGGCGGTGGTGTCGATCGTGCTCGACCCGCTGACATAGGTCAGGTGGCCGGCGATCCAGTCTCGGATCGCCTCGACCCGCGCGCCCCCGGTCAGCCCGCCGAACTGCTGGCCCGCGAAGGTCACGAAGCGGTCCGAGGGGCAGTAGCGCGAGGGCAGCAGATAGCGCAGCGCGTCGCCCGGCAGCTGGTCGAAGGGCACGTCCGAGAGGGACGCGAAATCCGGGCGCGGGCGCGTGACCTGGACCTCGGCGTGGTAGCTGCAGGTCAGGTGATCGGCGGCGCGGACCACGATCTTCTCGCCGATCCCCTCTTCGCCCGGGACGCGGGCGAAATGCTCGAGCGGGCCGAGGTCGATGTGGGCCTGCACGATCTCTTGTCCCAACGCGCCGGCGGCCTCGATCGACAGGATGGCGGGGCCGGGCGCGCTCAGCGCGTAGTCGAGCGCGACGTCGATCGAAAGGCGCATGGCAGGTCCTGCTGAGGCTGGGGCGTGGCCGCCATCCCTACGCCGCGCCTGCGCCCCGGCAAGGGGGCGGGGCGCGCGACGTGGCGGCGGATCAGGGGCGGTGGGTGCCGGCTGCGCTCAGCCGGCGCGGGCTGCCGCGCTTTCGGGCAGTTCCTCGTCGAAGAGGCGCTGGTAGAACTCGGCCACCGTCTGGCGCTCCAGCTCGTCGCACTTGTTCAGGAAGGTCAGCCGGAAGGCATAGCCCACGCTGTCGAAGATGCGCGCGTTCTGCGCCCACGAGATCACCGTCCGCGGGCTCATCACCGTCGAGAGGTCGCCCTGCATGAAGGCGGTGCGCGTCAGGTCGGCGAGCGTCACCATCTGGGCCACGATCTTGCGGCCCTTCTCGGTGTTGTACTGCGGCACCTTGGCGATGACGATCGCCGTCTCGGCGTCGTGGCTGAGGTAGTTCAGCGTGGCGACGAGGTTCCAGCGGTCCATCTGGCCCTGGTTGATCTGCTGGGTGCCGTGGTAAAGGCCAGTCGTGTCGCCCAGGCCCACCGTGTTGGCGGTGGCGAACAGGCGGAAATACGGGTTCGGGGTGATGACCTCGTTCTGGTCGAGCAGCGTCAGCTTGCCGTCCGCCTCGAGCACCCGCTGGATCACGAACATCACGTCCGCGCGCCCGGCGTCGTATTCGTCGAAGACGATCGCGGTCGGGTTCCGAAGCGCCCAGGGCAGGATGCCCTCGTGGAACACGGTGACCTGCTTGCCGTCCACCAGCTTGATCGCATCCTTGCCGATCAGGTCGATGCGGCTCACGTGGCTGTCGAGGTTGACGCGCACGCAGGGCCAGTTGAGGCGCGCCGCGACCTGCTCGATATGGGTGGATTTCCCGGTGCCGTGGTAGCCCTGGATCATCACCCGGCGGTTGTAGGCAAACCCCGCGAGGATGGCGAGCGTGGTGTCGGGGTCGAACTTGTAGGTGCTGTCGAGGTCCGGCACGCGCTCAGTGCGCTCGGCGAAGCCCCTGACCTTGATGTCGCTGTCGATCCCGAAGACGTCACGGACGTCGATCTCTTCGGTCGGTTTCGCGTGCATATCCAGATCGGCCATCGCTCGGTCCCCTTCGCCTGTCGAGCCGTGATGGAGCATCCGCGCCCGGGGTGCAAGGGACCGCGGGGGCCTCGCCCGTCTGCGGCGGCGTGTGGGGCCGGACGCTGCGGCGCTGCGGGCCCGGGCCGCGCGAACCGATTGACGCGTCCGGCGTTCACGGGCACCACCGGGGACTGAACCTTAGACGAGAGCACCGAGATGAGCGGACTGATCGCGCTTCTGGACGATGTGGCGGGGATCGCCAAGGTGGCCGCGGCCTCGGTCGACGACGTCGCGGGGATGTCGGCCAAGGCCACCGCCAAGGCGGCCGGCGCGGTGATCGACGACGCCGCGGTGACGCCGAAATACGTCCACGGCTTCGACGCCGACCGCGAGGTGCCGATCATCTGGCGCATCGCCAAGGGCTCGATCTTCAACAAGCTGGTGATCCTGTTGCCGGTGGCGCTGCTGCTGTCGGCCTTTGCGCCCTGGGCCATCGCGCCGCTGCTGATGGTCGGGGGCGCCTATCTCTGCTTCGAAGGCGCCGAGAAGGTGTGGCACGCGATCTCGGGCGGCCACGACGACCACGCCGAGATCGAGATCGACACCAGCGACCCCGCCCATCTGGAGGAGGAGAAGGTCGCGGGCGCGATCAAGACCGACTTCATCCTCTCGGCCGAGATCATGACCATCGCGCTCAACGAGGTCTCGCGGCTGGTGGTCGAGCAGGACATCCACGGCCCCGGCAAGTTCGCCATGGAGGCCGCGGCGCTGGCCTTCGTCGCCGTCATCATCACCGTCGGGGTCTATGGCTTCGTCGCGCTGATCGTGAAGGCCGACGACTACGGCGTGGCGCTGGTGCGGACCCGCTCGGGCTTCTGGGCCTCGGCCGGGCGGGCGCTCGTGCGGGCGATGCCGGGGTTCATGAAGGTGCTGACGGTGATCGGCACCGCAGCGATGATCTGGGTCGGCGGCAACATCGTCATCCACGGGCTGCACGAGCTGGGCTATCACGCGCCCTACGACTTCATCCACGCGCAGGCCGAGCGTGCCGCCCATGCGGTGCCGACGATGGCCGGGGCGGTGAGCTGGTTCGTCACCGCGCTGATCGACGGCATCTTCGGGCTGGCGTTGGGGCTGCTGCTCATCCCGCTGTCGAACGCGGTGATCGCGCCGCTATGGCGCGCCGGGCAGCGGGCGGTGGGCAAGGCCTGAGGCCCGCACGCAGCGGGCTTAGCCCGCGACCGCGGCCGGATTGGTAAAAAGAAAGCGGGGTGCGGGCGGTGTCGGCCCGCGCCGTTTCCGTCAGCGGCGCGGCTCAGCGGCGGCTCAAGCCCCGCGCCAGCGACGCACCCCAGAGGACCGTCAAGCCGGCCGAGATCAGCGCGTTCCACGCCGCCATGCTGAGACCGAGGAACACCCACGCCGGCTCGTCGCAGCGCACGACCTGCGCGCCGCGGATGCGGCTCACGAGGTCCGCCGCGCTGATGGTCGAGAGATCGGCGACCCCGCCGGCGCACGCGCTCGGCCCCGCCCACCAGTGCAGCTCGACCCCGGTGTGGTAGAGCGCAAGCCCCGTGGCCACCGCCGCCGCGACCATCCCGAGACCGGCCCAGAGCGGGCGGTATCCGGCCAGCAGCACCACCGCGCCAACCAGCAGCGCCGCAAGATGCGGCCAGCGCTGCAGCAGGCACAGCTCGCACGGGCGATAGCCCGCCGCCTGGAACCCGAGCGCAGCGAGCAGCAGCAGCCCCGAGGCGGCCGCGGCAGCAAGCGCCAGCGAGCGCGGGGCGAGGGGGTCGGTCATGGGAAGGCTCCGAAGGGAAAGGGGGATCAGTGCGGGCGCCAGGTGACGACGCGGTAGAGATAGACGAGCACCACCGCCGCCACGACGAGTTTCGAGACCGGGTCGATCACATCCGCGACACGCCCGTAGTTGGCCGAGAGCAGGAACCCGGCCGCGGTCAGCAGCCCGGTCCAGATCGCCGAGCCGAGCAGCGTCCAGGCGAGGAACCGCCCCCAGCCCATGCGCGCGATCCCGGCCGGGACCGAGATCAGCGTCCGCACCGCCGGGATCATCCGGCCGAGGAAAACCGCCTTGCCGCCGTGCCGGTCGAACCACGCCTGCGCCCGGTCGATGTCGCCGGGCGAGACGGTCATCACCCGCCCCCAGCGCGCCGCCCACCGCTTGAGCCGGGGCGCCCCGACCCAGGCGCCGAGCACGAACCAGAAGCTCGTCCCGAGCGCCGACCCGGCGATCCCCGCGATCAGCGTGGGCAGGAGCGCAAGCCGCCCCTCGGCCACCAGATAGCCGGCGAGCGGCATGATCACCTCGGACGGGATCGGCGGAAAGATGTTCTCGAGCAGCATCAGCGCGAAGACTCCCGGATAGCCCCAGGACCCGATCACCGATACCACCCAGTCGAACATCCGCCTTGCCCTCGCCGTTTCTCGTGCCATGCGCGCGGCGCGCCCCCGGGGATCGGGGGCCGCTCCGCCCTGCCCGGCCTGCGCCCGGCGGGGCCAGAAACCCCGCCTTGCAGCAGCCGTCAACCCTGCGTAACCATTCGCCATCGACGCGCCCTGCCCCCGATCCGGCGGCGGCGCAGCCTTCTGGAGGACGACGCGAAATGGAATGGCGTGGCCGCCGCGGCAGCGGCAATATCGAGGACCGCCGCAGCATGGGCTCGGCCGGTGTCGGCGGCATCGGGCTCGTCGGGATGCTGGTCGTGCTCGCGGTGGGGTATTTCTTCGGCGTGGACATCTCGCCCCTCGTCGGCGGGATGGAACAGGGGCAGCCGACCGAGCAGCGCCAGCTGACCGCCGAAGAGCAGGAGATGGGGCAGTTCGTCTCGGTCGTGCTGGCCGACACCGAAGAGGTGTGGACCGACGTGCTCGCCCGGCAGGCCAACATGGACTATCAGAAGCCCAGCCTCGTGCTGTTCTCGGGCGCGGTGCAGTCGGCCTGCGGCGGCGCCTCGGCGGCGATGGGGCCGTTCTACTGCCCGAACGACCGCAAGGTGTATCTCGACACCGACTTCTTCCGGGTGATGAAGGGCAAGATGGGCGCCGGCGGCGACTTCGCCTATGCCTATGTGATCGCCCACGAGATCGGCCACCACGTCCAGAACCAGATCGGCATCCTGTCGAAGGTGAACGAGCTGCGCGCCCGGGCGTCCGAGGTGGACTCGAACCGGATCTCGGTCCTGACCGAGCTGCAGGCGGACTGCTTTGCCGGGATCTGGGCCCGGCAGGCGAGCGAGAAGTTCGGCACCATCGACCAGGGCGACATCGAAGAGGCGATCAACGCCGCCCGCGCCGTCGGCGACGACATCCTGATGGAAAAGGCCGGCCGCGCGCCGATGCCCGACTCGTTCACCCACGGCTCGGCGGCCGAGCGGTCCGATTGGCTTCAGCGCGGGCTGGCCTCGGGCGACCTTCGCCAGTGCAACAGCTTCGCCGAGGCAGGTCTCTGACGCCGTAGCCGCGCCTGACGCGACCATACAGCGCCGCGCCCCACCCCGGGCGCGGCGCTTGCGCTTTCCGGCCGCACGCCCCTCGGGCGGGATTGGGGGCCCGGGTTTGTTGAACCTAGCGGCGGTGGGTGATAGACCGCACATCAACAACATATCGAAGGCGCACCCGTGGCCGACACCCCCGAAGACCTGCCCGAAGACCTGCCCCCCGAGGACCAGACCGACGCCGCGACCGACGCGGGCGGCGAGGATGCCGCGTCCGGGGCCGGGGCGCTCGTCATGCCCCATGACGGGCCGACGATCGACATCGCCGAAGAGATGCGCTCGTCCTATCTCGACTACGCGATGTCGGTCATCGTCAGCCGGGCGATCCCGGACCTGCGCGACGGGCTGAAGCCGGTCCACCGCCGCATCCTGTTCGCGATGGACGAGACCGGGAACACCCACGACAAGCCCTACCGCAAGTCGGCGCGGCCCGTGGGCGACGTGATGGGGAAATACCACCCGCACGGCGACAGCGCGATCTATGACGCGCTCGTCAGGATGGCGCAGGACTTCTCGATGTCGCTGCCGCTGCTGGACGGGCAGGGCAACTTCGGCTCGATGGACGGCGATGCGGCCGCGGCGATGCGCTATACCGAGGTGCGCATGGCCAAGGCCGCCAACTGGCTGCTCATGGACATCGACAAGGACACGGTCGAGTTCCAGGACAACTACGACGGCAAGGACCGCGAGCCGACCGTGCTGCCGGCGCGGTTCCCCAACATGCTCGTCAACGGCGCGGGCGGCATCGCCGTCGGCATGGCGACCAACATCCCGCCCCATAACCTGGGCGAGATCGTCGACGCCACGCTGGCGCTGATCGAGAACCCGGACCTGCCGACCGAGCGGCTGCTCGAGATCGTCCCCGGCCCCGACTTCCCGACCGGCGGCATGGTTCTCGGCCGCTCGGGGGTCCGCAAGGCCTATCTCGAGGGGCGCGGCTCGATCGTGGTGCGCGCCCGCACCCGGGTCGAGACGCTGCGCGCCGGCCGCGAGGCCATCGTGCTGGACGACGTGCCCTATCAGGTCAACAAGGCCACGCTGATCGAGCGCATCGCGGAACTGGCCAAGGAAAAGAAGGTCGAGGGCATCGCCCACGTCCAGGACGAATCCGACCGCCACGGCGTCCGCGTCGTGATCGAGCTCAAGCGCGATGCGACGGCCGAGGTGGTGCTGAACCAGCTCTACCGCTTCACCCCCATGCAGACCTCGTTCGGGGCCAACATGCTGGCGCTGAACGGCGGCCGGCCCGAACAACTGACCCTGAGGGACTTCCTGACCCACTTCATCGCCTTCCGCGAAGAGGTGGTGGCCCGCCGCACTGCGTTCGAACTGCGCAAGGCGCGCGAGCGCAGCCACATCCTCTGCGGTCTGGCGGTGGCGGTGTCGAACGTGGACGAGGTGGTGGCGACGATCCGCGCCTCGAAGGATGCGGCCGAGGCCCGCGACCGGCTGATGGAGCGGCGCTGGCCCGCGCACGATATCCTCGAATACCTCAGGCTGATCGACGACCCGCTGCACCCGGTGAACGAGGACGGCACCTACAACCTGTCCGAGACGCAGGCCAAGGCGATCCTCGAGCTGCGCCTGCAGCGCCTGACCCAGCTCGGCGTGCAGGAGGTGACGGACGAGCTGAAGGCGCTGGCCGACGCGATCCGCGACTACCTCGCCATCCTCGCCAGCCGCGCCCGGATCATGGAGATCATCTCGGCCGAGCTGACCGAAGCCAAGACGCTGTTCGCCGTGCCGCGCCGGACCGAGATCGTGGACTGGGCGGGCGATCTGGACGACGAGGACCTGATCGAGCGCGAGGACATGGTCGTGACCATTACCTCGGGCGGCTACATCAAGCGCACCCCCCTGTCCGAGTTCCGCAGCCAGCGGCGCGGCGGCAAGGGGCTGTCGTCGATGGCCACCAAGGAAGACGACGTGGTGACGACGCTGTTCGTTGCCAACACCCACACCGAACTGCTGTTCTTCACCACCGACGGGATGGTCTACCGGCTCAAGACGTGGCGGCTGCCCTTGGGCGGGCGGACCGCCCGCGGCAAGGCGCTGGTCAACATCCTGCCGATCGACGGCGGCACCTCGATCGCGGCGCTGCTGCCGATGGACGCGCCCGAGGCCGAGTGGGACGACTATCAGGTGATCTTCGCCACCGACGGCGGCGAGGTGCGGCGCAACGCGCTGTCCGATTTCACCAACATCATGCGCAACGGCAAGATCGCCATGAAGCTGCCCGAGGGCGTTAGCCTGATCGGCGTCCGCATGGCGACCGACGGCGACGACGTGATGCTGGTGACGGCCAAGGGCCGGGCGATCCGCTTTGCCGCGACCGACGTGCGGGTGTTCCAGTCCCGCGGCTCGACCGGCGTGCGCGGCATCCGGCTGGCCGAGGGCGACCGGGTGGTGTCGATGTCGGTGATCCGCCACTTCGAGGCCGACCCGGCCGAGCGCGCGGCCTACCTCAAGATGCGCCGCGCGGTGGCCGGCGCGCTCGATGACGGGGCCGAGGCGGACGAGGATGACGAGGCCGCCGAAGGCGCGACCGAGGGCGCGATCACGCAGGAGCGCTATGCCGAGATGTCGGCGGCCGAGGACCTGATCCTGACGGTGACGGCGCAGGGGGCGGGCAAGATCAGCTCGAGCCACGGCTACCCGCTGCGCGGCCGCGGCGGCCAGGGCGTGATGGCGATGGACCGCGCGATGCGCGGCGGCGACCTGGTGGCGAGCTTCCCGGTCGAGCCGGGCGACCAGATCATGCTGGCGACCTCGACCGGCCAGTCGATCCGGGTGCCGGTGGACGGCATCAGCTTCCGCTCGCGCACCGCGGGCGGCGTGCGGGTGTTCAACACCGCGGGCTCGGAAACCGTCGTCTCGGTCGCCCGGGTGGCCGATCAGGGCGACGAGGCCGAGGACGAGGCGGGCACCGCCGAGGGCTGAGGGGGACGATAAAAAACTTTGAAAAGGGGCGGCGCGAGCCGCCCCTTCTGTTTCGGGCTCCGACTCACTCGAAGACTCACGCGTGCGCGCTTGGCACAACGTGAACCCGAGCCCGCGCCGAACGGGCTCCGAGCGGCGTCTTTCTGGCGATATACCCCGGGGGGAGGCGGTCGGACCGGCCGCCGGGGGGGCCCGCCCCCCGCCGTGCCTCAGCCCCGGTCGCCGTCGCCGTCCCCGTCGCTGCCGCCCTCGGCGATCTCGAGGCCCGACGAGGTCGCCTGCGTGATCCGCGGGTCCTGCTGCTCCTCGCCCCGCGGCCGGGCCGTGGCGGCCTCGGCCTCGGCGTCGTCCGCCGCGGCGGGGGCGCCCGGCGCCGGCGGGCCGCCCAAGGCCTTCTTGCCGCCTTCGCCCAGCTCTTCGGCGTTGACGATGCGGACCTCGCGGTGGGCGAAGGGGATCTCGATCCCCTCGGCGGCGAAGCGCTCGATGATCTGGTGGCGGATCTCGGACTGCACGCCCATGCCCTGGTTGATGTCCGACAGGATGGCGCGGATCTCGAAGTCGAGGCTGTCGGCGCCGAAGCCCATGAACAGCACGTTCGGCGCCGGGTTGATCAGGACCGTCGGCTGGTCCTCGGCGATCTCGCGCAGGATGTCGACCACCCGGCGGGTGTCGCTGCCGTAGGCCACGCCAACCTTGATGATGATCCGCCCCTGCAAGTTGCCGCGGGTCCAGTTGGTGACCTCTTTCGAGATCAGGTCCGAGTTCGGCACGATCACGTCGGTGCGGTCGAAGGTCTGGATCTGGGTCGAGCGCACCGAGATGCGCTTGACGTAGCCCTGCGACTGCCCGACCTGGATCCAGTCGCCGACCGCCACGGGACGCTCGACCAGCAGGATGATCCCCGAGACGAAGTTTGACACGATGTTCTGCAGGCCGAAACCGATACCGACCGACAGGGCACCGGCGAGGATGGCAAGGCTCGACAGGTCGATCCCGGCCGAGGTCACCGCCAGCAGCGCCGAGAGGAAGATTCCGACGTAGCCGAGGCCCGAGACGGCGGCGTTCTTGGCGCCGATGTCCAGCCGGGTGCGCGGCAGGATCGAGGTCCGCACCGTCACCTGCACCACCCGCGTCGCCATGTAGCCGAGCGTGAAGACCACGACGAAGGTCAGCACCGCCCCGGGCGAGAGCTTCACCCCGCCGAGCGAGAAGCCGTTGCGCAGGCTCATCCACGCCTCGCCGAGGTCCGAGTTGCTCGCCCCCCAGATCAGCGCCAGCAGCGGCATCGCCAGCACCACGAGGCCGAAACCGATGAGCACGGGCGCGAGCGCGTTGCGCGACATGCCCCGGTCGCGCTTGACCACGGACCAGAGGTCGGTGGCGAACTCCTGCAGCACGATCACCAGCATGGCGAGGCCGATGGTCAGGGCCGCCGGCCACAGGATCGAGTTGGCGAGCGTCACGAAGCCGATCACCGCCAGCACGGGGCTCGCCAGCGCGATCAGCCGCGCCGCGGCGCCGAGCGCGGCCATGACCTTGCCGGCATAGCCCGTCTGCTCGGAGGCGTCGTGCTCGGGCCGGTGGCGCAGCACCAGGCCGAGGCGGAACAGCAAGAGCGCCCCGACCACGATCAGCGGCAGGTGCCAGACCGCCGCGGCGGCATCGCTCACCTCGAGCGGGATGCGGCTGCCGGTGCCGGGATCGGTGCGGATGCCCGAGAGCGGCAGGACCGCCTGCCCGGCGATGTGATTGACCGCGAGCGCGGCGGCCATCGAGATGCCGTAGAACTGGCCGCGTTGGCGCTGGACCTCGGGGTAGCAGATCGGCGGGTCGCTGGTCAGGGTGAAGAACCGCAGCGACAGCCAGCGCCCGGTGAAGAACAGCAGGGCCGCCACCGGCAGCACCATCAGCAGCGGCCGCGCCCACGACCCGGCCAGCCCGGTGGTGTCGAGCGCGCGGACCAGCAGATAGGCGCCCGCGGTGGGGATGGCGATCTGCCCCAGCGACACGGCAAAGGCCACCGCGTCGCGGGCATAGTCGCTCGCCCGCGAGCCGAGGCGCGAGGGCAGCGAGTCGATCCAGCGCCGCCCGTAGATCAGCAGCCCGAGCGCCAGCGCCAGATACAGCCCGATCAGCGGCAGCCGCCCGATCAGCGCCCGCCCGGCCGCGCCATAGGTCCGGTCGCGCACGTCGCCGGCGATGCCGTTGAGCACCGTCATCCCCTCGGAGGCCGCGGCGATCAGGCTCGACGGCAGCAGCGGCGAGGGGCTGAGCTTGAGGATCGCGTCGGCCTGCCGGGTGCGGGCGGTCTCGTCGATGGCCCGCACGAGGCTGTCGGCGCGGCTGTAGGCCTCGACCGCGCGCAGGCCGGGGGCCTGCAGCTGGGCGAGCTGCTCGGTCAGCTCCTTGCGGCGCTCGGCGATCTCGGGGGCCTCGGTCTCGCCCTCGGCGGGCGCCGGGCCCAGCGCCGAGATCTGGTCGCGCAGCGTGGCGATGCGCGGGGCGTTGAGCGACTGCGCCTGCAGGAAGCGGTCGCGCCACGAGACGATGTCGGCGCGCAGCCGCTGCAGCGTCTCGGTGGTGGCGCCGCCGGCGTCGACCTCGTCCTCGGCGCGGCTCGCGATCTGGTTCCACGCCTGATAGTCGGGCTCGGTCTGGGCCAGTGCCGGCGGGGCCACCGCCAGGGCCAGCCACAGCGCGGCCAGCGCGGCGAGAAGGACGGCGGACCAGCGGCGGCGGGGCGCGGGCGTGGCGCGGGCAGTCAGTGCAGCAGCCATCCCGTCAGGCCTCGGTCACGTCCGGCAGGGCCGATTCGCGCGTCTCGAGCCAGTGCGGCACCGGCAGGCCCTTGTCGCGCAGGAACACCGGGTTCCAGAGCTTGGTCTGGTAGCGTGTCCCCGAATCGCAGAGCACCGTGACGATGGTCTTGCCCGGCCCCATCTCGCGCGCCATGCGGATCGCGCCCGCGACGTTGATCCCCGACGAGCCGCCGAGGCACAGCCCCTCGTGCTCGAGCAGGTCGTAGAGGATCGGCAGCGCCTCGCTGTCGGGCACCCGGCAGGCGAAGTCGGGGGTGAAACCGTCGAGGTTCGCGGTCACCCGCCCCTGCCCGATCCCCTCGGTGATCGAGTTGCCGGGCGCGTCAAGCTCGCCCTGCGTGTACCACGCAAACAGCGCCGAGCCCTCGGGGTCGGCTATGCCGATCTTCACCCCCTTCGGCTGCAGCGCCATCCCGACCCCGGCGAGCGTCCCGCCCGAGCCCACCGAGCAGATGAACCCATCCACCCCGCCGCCCGACTGGTCCCAGATCTCGGGGCCGGTGGTTTCCAGATGCGCCTGCCGGTTGGCGGTGTTGTCGAACTGGTTGGCCCAGACCGCCCCACCCGGCAGGGTGGCGGCCAGCGCCTCGGCCAGCCGGCCCGAATAGCGGACATAGTTGTTGGGGTTGCGGTAGGGGGCGGCGGGCACCTCGACCAGCTCGGCGCCGGCGAGGCGCAGCATGTCCTTCTTTTCCTGGCTCTGGGTCTCGGGGATGACGATGACCGAGCGGAAGCCCATCGAGGCGCCGACCAGCGCGAGGCCGATGCCGGTGTTGCCCGCGGTGCCCTCGACGATGGTGCCGCCCGGGCCCAGCGCGCCGCGCGCCACGGCGTCGCGGATGATATAGAGCGCGGCGCGGTCCTTGACCGACTGGCCGGGGTTCATGAACTCGCACTTGCCCCAGATCTCGCAGCCGGTCGCCTCGGAAGCCCGGTTGAGCCGGATGAGCGGCGTGCGGCCGATCAGGGCCGCGAGATCGGATGCGTTGCGCATGGTCAGCCCTCGCTGTTGATCCTGCCGTTTAACCAGCCGGGGACGAGCGCGGCAACCCGTCCGCCGCCGGCGAGGGGCGCGGGCGCACGCGATCGTGGGCAGAGTTGAGGCGTGCGGGCAGTCGCGGTTGGCGCGCCGGGGCCGTCGCCGCAGGCGCACAGGCGACGTCAACCACGGTCGCCCCGCGCCGGGTCCGGGGGGCGGGTTGCGGCGGCAGCGGCCCGCCCCCTCGCGCGGCCCCTTGCACCCGCCATGCGGGCAGGATCATCCTGCCGCCATGACCCAGACGCCGCCCCCCGCCCCCTCGGGCCCGCTGAACCTCGCCGCGCACGTGCTGGCCGCGGGGCAGGCCACACCCGACAAGCTCGCCCTCGCCGTCGTCTCGCCGACGCGGGCCGACCGCTGGTCCTACGGGCGGTTGACGGCGGCGGTGCGGGGAACGGCGACGGGGCTGCTCGCCCGCGGGCTCAGGCCCGGCGACCGGGTGCTGCTCAGGATCGGCAACGAGCCCGCGTTCCCCATCGCCTATCTCGGCTGCATCGCGGCGGGGCTGGTGCCGGTGCCGACCTCGGCCATGCTGACCGCCCGCGAGGTGGGCAAGATCGCCGCCGAGATCACCCATGCGCTGACCATTGCCGGCCCCGGCATCGCCCTGCCGGAAGGCGACACCGCCCCGGTCCTGCCGGTGGCCGAGCTGGCCGCGATGGCGACCCTGTCCCCGGCAGCGTTCGCCGAGGGCGACCCGGACCGGCTGGCCTATATTGTCTATACCTCGGGCACCTCGGGCCAGCCGCGGGCGGTGATGCACGCCCATCGCGCCATCCTCGCGCGGGCGATGATGTTTCAGGGCTGGTACGGGCTCACGCCGAACGACCGGCTGATGCACGCGGGCGCGTTCAACTGGACCTTCACCCTCGGCACCGGGCTGATGGACCCCTGGACGCTCGGCGCCACCGCGCTGATCCCGGCCGAGGGCACCGCGCTCGAACAGATCCCGCTGCTGGCCGCGCGGCACGGGGCGACGATCCTCGCCGCCGCCCCCGGCGTCTTCCGCCGCATCCTGCGCGCCGACTGGGCGCCGATCCCCAGCCTGCGGCACGGGCTGACGGCGGGCGAGCGGCTCGACCCGGCGCTGCGCGACGCGTGGCGGGCGCGGACGGGGACGGAACTCCACGAGGCGATGGGGATGTCCGAGTGCTCGACCTTCCTCTCCGGCTCGCCCGCGCGGCCGGCGCCGCCCGGCACGGCGGGCTATCCGCAGCCGGGGCGGCGGGTGGCGATCCTGTCCGAGGACGGGGCCGAGAACCCGCCCGGCACGCCCGGCGTCCTCGCCGTCCATCGCAGCGATCCGGGGCTGTTTCTCGGCTATCTCGGCCAGCCCGAGGAGACCGCGGCCCGCCATCAGGGCGACTGGTTCCTGACCGGCGATCTGGCCGTCGCGGCCGAGGACGGGGCAATTTCGACGCTCGGGCGGGCCGACGACATGATGAACGCCGGCGGGTTCCGCGTGGCCCCCGCCGAGGTCGAGGACGTGCTCGCCCCCGTGCCCGGCGCGGGTGACGTGGCGGCGGCGGAGCTGACCGTGGCAGGCGGGGCGTCGATCATCGCCGCCTTCTGGACCGGCGACGCGACGCAGGACGCGCTCGAGGCCGCGGCCGAGGCGGGGCTTGCCCGCTACAAGCAGCCGCGGCGCTATGTCCGCGTGGATGCCCTGCCCCGCACGCCGACCGGCAAGGTCAACCGTCGGGCGCTGCGCGAGGCGCACCGGCCCCACCCCGGCTGACCCCCGGCTGACGCCGCGGGCGGGCCGTCGCGGGGCTCACTCGGGGAAGCGGATCACGTCCAGCGGATACTCCATCACCGCCTGCAGCGGCTGGTCGAGGTCCTCGCTGAAGGCGAAGACGTGCAGCGCGTCGCCGTGCAGCACGACCCGGCAGAACCGCCCCTCGCGGGCCAGCGCCTTGGGACATTCGGCAAGGTCGGCGTGATCGACCGTCGCCTCGAACACCTCATAAGTCATCACCGCCATCGGCACCGGACGGGCGGGAACGAGGTTGATCGGCGCGGCGACGCCCGCCGTCTGCGGACCGGTCTCCATCTCGCCGGGCTGCGAGGCGAGCGCCGGGGCTGCGGCGAGCACGGTTGCGGCAAGGATGCCGGCGGAAATCCTGTTGCGGATCATTCGGTTGGCCTTCTCGGGCTGGTTGCCGGAAATCCTTATCTCTTTGCTAAGGTAACAGGACTGCGCCGGATTGTCGCACCCCCGCCTGTCAGCCCGTGCCGCCGCCCGTCCGCCGACGCCCCACGGCGTCACCGCAGCGCAGGCTTGCCTGCGCCGGGCGGTTGCCGCAACAAGGCGCCCTGTGCCCCCCACCCTCTCCCGACCCGCAGGACCGCCCATGACCCGCTTTGCCGCCCCCATCGCCGAACAGATCTGGGACATGAAATACCGCCTGCGCGACGCCGACGGCACGCCGCGCTACGGCTCGGTCGAGGACAGCTGGCGGCGCGTCGCCCGCGACCTCGCCAGCGTCGAGGCCGACCCCGCCGCGTGGGAGGACCGCTTCTACGCCGCGCTCGAGGATTTCCGCTTCCTGCCCGCCGGCCGCATCCTGTCGGGCGCGGGTACGGGGCGGTCGGTCACGCTCTTCAACTGCTTCGTCATGGGCACCATCCCCGACAGCATGGAGGGCATCTTCCAGTCCCTCAAGGAAGCCGCGCTCACGATGCAGCAGGGCGGCGGGATCGGCTACGACTTCTCGACCATCCGGCCCAAGGGGGCGCCGGTGACGGGGGTGGCGGCGGATGCCTCGGGTCCGCTGTCGTTCATGGACGTGTGGGACGCGATGTGCCGCACGATCATGTCGGCGGGCTCGCGCCGCGGGGCGATGATGGCCACCATGCGCTGCGATCACCCCGACATCGAGGCCTTCATCGCCGCCAAGCAGGACAGCGCCCGGCTGCGGATGTTCAACCTGTCCGTGCTGGTGACAGACGACTTCATGGCCGCGCTCAAGGCCGATGGCGACTGGCCGCTGGTCTTCGGCGGGCAGGTCTACCGCACCCTGCGCGCCCGCGATCTGTGGGACCGGATCATGCGGGCGACCTATGACTATGCCGAGCCGGGGGTGATCTTCATCGACCGGATCAACGCGATGAACAACCTCGCCTATGCCGAGACGATCGCCGCGACCAACCCCTGTGGCGAACAGCCCCTGCCGCCCTATGGCGCCTGTCTGCTGGGCTCGGTGAACCTCGCCCGGCTGGTCCGCGACCCCTTCGGCCCCGAGGCGGCGCTGGACGAGGCGGCGCTCGACGAGCTGGTGACCGTCGCCGTGCGGATGATGGACAACGTGGTGGACGCGAGCCGCTTTCCCCTGCCCCAGCAGGCGGCCGAGGCGCGCGCCAAGCGGCGCATCGGGCTGGGCGTCACCGGGCTCGCCGACGCGCTGATGATGGTCGGGCTGCGCTACGGCGCACCCGAGGCCGCCGCCGCCACCCGCCGCTGGATGCGCCGCATCGCCCGCGCGGCCTATCTCGCCAGCGCCGATCTGGCGCGGGAAAAGGGCGCCTTCCCGCTTTACGACGCCGAGGCGTTCCTCGCCTCCGGCTTCATGCAGCGGATGGACGAGGACGTGCGCGCCGCGATCCGCACCCACGGCATCCGCAACGCGCTGCTGACCTCGGTCGCGCCCACGGGGACGATCTCGCTTTACGCCGGCAACGTCAGCTCGGGGATCGAGCCGGTGTTCGCGCTGAGCTACACCCGCAAGATCCTGCAGAAGGACGGCACCCGCAGCGAGGAAGAGGTGGTGGACTATGCCGCCAGCCTCTGGCGCGAACGGATGGGCGACGCCCCCCTGCCCGACTGGTTCGTGGACGCCCAGACGCTCGACCCGCTCGACCATGTCGCCATGCAGGCGGCGGCGCAGGAGTGGGTGGACAGCTCGATCTCGAAGACCATCAACTGCCCGCCCGACATTCCGTTCGAGGCGTTCAAGGACGTCTACCTCGCCGCGTGGGACCAGGGCTGCAAGGGCTGCACCACCTATCGCCCGAACGCCGTGACCGGGTCGGTCCTGTCGGTGGCCGAACCCGCGGCCGCCCCCGCCGCCGTGCCCGTAGAGCAGCTGCCGGCGTTCTATCTCGAGGCGCCGATGGACCGGCCACAGGCGCTCGAGGGGGCGACCTACAAGCTCAAGTTCCCGGGCAGCGAGCACGCCATCTACATCACGCTCAACGACATCGAGGAGGGCGGGCGGCGGCGGCCGTTCGAGGTGTTCATCAACTCGAAGAACATGGAGCATTACGCCTGGACCGTGGCGCTGACGCGGATGATCTCGGCGGTGTTCCGGCGCGGCGGCGACGTGTCCTTCGTGGTCGAGGAGCTGAAGGCCGTTTTCGACCCGCGCGGCGGGGCCTGGATCGAGGGCCGCTACGTCCCCTCGATCCTCGCCGCGATCGGCGGCGTGATCGAGCGGCACATGGTGGCGATCGGCTTCCTCGCTGCCGAGGGCGCGGGGCTGAAGGCCGACCCCACCGCCGACACCGCGCCCCCCGGGCCGGGGGCCGTCCCCGTCGGCCCCTCGTGCCCGGCCTGCGGGATGCCGGGGATGCGGATGGTCGAGGGCTGCCTGACCTGCCCGAGCTGCGGCCACTCGAAATGCGGCTGAGCCCGGATGCGGCAGGGTTTCTGCCGCATCCGCCCTTGACTTTCGGCCCCCCGGCCCCGATCTAGGCCACGTCCAGGAACCCGCTGCCGCGTGAGCAGCCGCAGTCTGACTGCCAAGGGCCGGACGCTCAATCGGTTTCCCCTCTCACGCAGGGTTGCCCGCGGGACCTCGTATCGCCCCGCGCCCCTGACGTTGCCGCGACCGACCCCTGACCGGGGCGGCGTCGGCGTGATCTTTCCGCGCGGCCCGATACGGGGGCGGCGCCACAGGACCATGAGAAATGACTGACAACATGACCCAAGCCCGCCCCGCCAACCCGGCCGGGCGCACCCAGAAACCCCGCCGCAGCGGCGACGCCCCCCATCGCGGTCCCCGCGAGGGCGCGCACGGCACCGACGGCCCGCGCGGCAAGTCGCGCTTCGACGCCGACAAGCCGAAATCCGCGGGATTCGGCGCCCGCCGCGGCCCCGGCCGCGCCAAGAAGGCGCGCGCCGAAGGCCAGGCCGAGCCCTTCATCCGCCGCGCCATCCCCGAGATGGACACAGCCTTCACCCGCATGGGCATCGACCCGCGCGTGGCGATTAACCTGCCCGAGCTGGGGCTGAACGAGCCGACGCCGATCCAGGCCGAGGCGATCCCGGCGCTGGTCGCGGGCCGTGACCTGCTGGGCCTCGCCCAGACCGGCACCGGCAAGACCGCCGCCTTCAGCCTGCCGATGCTGACCCGCCTCGTGACCAAGGGCGAGCGGGCCGAGCCGATGAGCTGCAAGGCGCTGATCCTCGCCCCCACCCGCGAGCTCGCCACCCAGATCGCCCAGAACGTCGAGGCCTTTGCCCGCGGCACCGGCATCCGCAGCTTCCGGGTCGTCGGCGGCGCCTCGATCAACGTGCAGGTGGACCGCCTCGCCCGGGGTGTCGACGTGCTGATCGCCACGCCCGGCCGCCTGATCGACCTGATCGAGCGCAAGGCTGTCCGCTTCGACCAGACCCGCTATCTGGTGCTGGACGAGGCCGACCAGATGCTCGACATCGGCTTCATCCACGCGCTGCGCCGCATCGCCAAGCTGCTGCCGGCCGAGCGTCAGACGATGCTCTTCTCGGCCACCATGCCGAAGCTGATGGAAGAGCTGGCCGACAGCTATCTGACCGATCCGGTCCGCGTGGCGGTGAACCCGCCGGGCAAGGCCGCCGAAAAGATCGACCAGGGCGTCCACTTCGTGAACCAGGGCGACAAGGCGGCGCTGCTGGCCGAGTATCTCTCCAAGCACCCGGGCGAGCTTGCGATCGTCTTCGGCCGCACCAAGCACGGGTCCGAGAAGCTGTCGAAGCTGCTCGAGAAATGGGGCTTCTCGGTCGCCGCGATCCACGGCAACAAGTCGCAGGGCCAGCGCGAGAGGGCGCTCTCGTCCTTCCGCTCGGAAGAGACGCAGGTGCTCGTGGCGACCGACGTCGCGGCGCGCGGGCTCGACATCCCGCAGGTTGCGCATGTCTACAACTTCGACCTGCCGAACGTGCCCGAGAACTACGTCCACCGCATTGGCCGCACCGCGCGCGCCGGGCGTGACGGCCGCGCCGTGGCGTTCTGCGCCCCGGCCGAGGTCGGCGAGCTCAGGGCCGTGGAAAAGGCCATGAAGGCGCAGATCCCGGTCATCGGCGGCGAGCCGCCGGCCGGCCCGGTGCCCAGCCCGCGCAAGCCCGGCGCCCGCCCGCAGGGCGACGGTGCCGCCCGCAAGCGCCCGGCGCGCCGCCCCTCGCGCGCGCCGAAGGGCCAGCAGCGCGGCTGACCCCGCGCCCGCCTCGACCCCGTCCAGCCCGGCGCCCCCCCGCGTCGGGCTGGATCTTTTCGGCCCCCCCGTGCGCCCGCCCCTTGCAGCCGCCGCGCCGAGTTGGCACCCCGCGGCATGGCCAAGCTTTATTTCCACTACTCGACGATGAATGCCGGCAAGAGCACGCTCCTGCTGCAAGCCGCCCACAACTACCGCGAGCGGGGCATGACGCCCCTGCTGCTCATCGCGGCGCTCGACACCCGCGCGGGGCCGGGGCGGATCGGCAGCCGCATCGGGCTGGGCGCCGACGCCATCGCCTTCGACGCCGACACCGACCTCTTCGCGCTGATCGCGGCCGAGGGCCCCGACGCCGCCTGCATCTTCGTGGACGAGGCCCAGTTCCTCACCCCCGCGCAGGTCTGGCAGCTCGCCCGGGTGGCCGACGACTGCGGCCAGCCGGTCATGGCCTACGGCCTGCGCACCGATTTCCGCGGCGAGCTGTTCCCCGGCTCGGCGGCGCTGCTCGCCATTGCCGACGACCTGCGCGAGGTGCGCACGATCTGCCATTGCGGGCGCAAGGCCACGATGGTGGTGCGGCTCGGGCCGGACGGCGCGGTGCTGCGCGAGGGCGCCCAGATCCAGGTCGGCGGGAACGAGAGCTACGTCTCGCTCTGCCGCCGCCACTGGCGCGCGGCGATGGGCGCCTGAGGCGGTTCAGGGAATCTTTACCGCCGCGCTGTAGGACGAGAGCGGGGGTGAGCGTTGCGGCAGGGCTGCGGCTGCGTTAACCCTGACGCCGAACCGGCAAAGGACGACCCATGCGGCTTTCATCGCTTTCTCGCACCGCCCGTGGCGCGCTCGCTGCCGCGATCATGGCGCTGACCGCGCTGCCCGCGGCGGCGTTCGACACCACCGCCCGCGCGGCCTGGGTCTATGACGTCGCGACCGGCACCGTGCTGATGGAGAAGGACGCCGACCGGGCGATTCCCCCCGCCTCGATGTCGAAGCTGATGACCGTCTACATGCTGTTCGAGGCGATCCACGAGGGGCGCGTCAGCCTCGACACGCGTTTCCCCGTCTCGACCAAGGCCCGGCAGATGAAGGGCTCGACGATGTTCCTGAACGAGCGCGACCGCCCGACGGTGGAAGAGCTCATCAAGGGGATCATCGTGCTCTCGGGCAACGACGCCTGCGTCGTGGTGGCCGAGGGGCTGGCCGGCACCGAAGAGGCATTCGCGCGCGAGGCGACGGCCCGGGCCAAGGCCCTGGGGCTGACCGAGACGCATCTGACCAACGCCTCGGGCTGGCCCGATCCGCAGCACCGGATGTCCACCCATGACCTCGGCGTGCTGGCGCAGCACCTGATCACCGACTTCCCCGAGCTCTACAAGAACTTCGCGCTCAAGGAATACGCCTTCGACAACCGCGCCCCCGCCAACCGCCACAACCGCAACCCGATCCTCGGGCTCGGGATCGGCGCGGACGGGCTCAAGACCGGTCATACCGAAGAGGCGGGCTACGGCCTTGTCGGCTCGGCGGTGCAGGACGGGCGGCGGGTGATCTTCGTGCTGAGCGGGCTCGGGTCGGAAAAGGCGCGGGCCGAGGAATCCGAGCGCATCGTCAACTGGGCCTTCCGCCAGTTCACCATGAAGACCGTGGTGCCAAAGGGGGAACGGGTGGCCTGGGCGCCCGTCTGGCTGGGGGCCGCGCGGCGGGTGGCGCTGACCACGCAGGACGGCGTGAATGTGCTGATCCCGGCCGGGGCGGCCTCGGGCGTGACCGCCGAGGCGGTGTTCGACGGCCCGATCGAGGCGCCCATCACTGCCGGGCAGCGGCTGGGCGAGCTCGTGGTGACGGTGCCGGGGTCGGTGCAGTCGCGCCTGCCGCTGGTCGCCGCGGACGACGTGCCGCGCGCAGGCTTCATGGGCCGGATGCAGAACGCCGCGATGCGGCTGGGCCGTCAGGCCGCCGCAGCCGTCGGCGGCTGACGCGCCGGGGCCCGCGGACGGTGTTCATCAGCCTCGAGGGCATCGACGGGTCGGGCAAGTCCACCCAGGCGCGGCGTCTGGCCGAGGCACTGAGGGCCGAGGGGCATGAGGTCGTGCTGACGCGCGAGCCCGGCGGCGCGCCGGGGGCCGAGGACATCCGCCGCCTGCTGGTCGAGGGCCGCGCCGACCGCTGGTCGGCCGAGACGGAGCTGCTGCTCTTCACTGCCGCGCGCCGCGATCACCTCGAACGCACCATCCGCCCGGCGCTCGACCGCGGGGCGTGGGTCGTGACCGACCGCTTTGCCGACTCGACCCGCGTCTATCAGGGGGCGACCCGCGGCGACCTGCGCGCGACGGTCGATGCGCTGCACGCGCTGATGATCGGGGTCGAGCCGGACCGGACCTTCGTGATCGATCTGGACCCGGCCGAGGCGCTGGCACGGACCCTGCGCCGGCAGCTGCCGGACGAGACCCCGGCCGCCGCCGCGCTGGCCGAGGCGGCCGCGCACGCCGTCGCCGCGCCGCCGGTTGCGGCCGTGCCCGCCGGCACCCACCTTCCGTCAAGCAACGATGCCGCGCCCGAGGACCGCTTCGAATCGATGGGCCTGCCGTTCCAACGCGCGCTCCGCGACGGGTTCCGGGCGCTCGCCGCGGCCCATCCCGACCGCATCCGCCTGATCGACGGCAGCGGCCCGGCCGAGGCGGTCGCCGCCCGCGTCCGCGCGGCGCTCTGAGGATGGCCCGCGATCTCGCCCCCGACGACCCGCCGGTCGAATCCGACCGCGTCCCCGGCGCCCCGCACCCGCGCGAGACGCCCCGCGTCATCGGTCAGGACGAGGCTGCGGCCGGTTTCCTCGACGCCGCCGCCGCCGGGCGGCTGCACCACGGCTGGCTGATCACCGGCCCCCGCGGCACCGGCAAGGCGACGCTTGCCTGGGCCATCGCCCGCTGGCTCATCGCTGGCGGCGAACCCGGCCGGCTCGAGGTCGACCCCGACCACCCCGCCGCCCGTCGGATGCGGGCGCTGGCCGAGCCGCGGCTGCATCTCGTGCGCCGCAGCGAGGACGACAAGGGCCGCCTCAGGGCCGAGATCGTCATCGACGACATCCGCCGGATGATCGAGTTCTTCCACCTCTCGGCCATCGACGGCGGGCGGCGGGTGGTGATCATCGACGCCGCCGACGACATGAACCCCCAGTCCGCGAACGCGGTCCTCAAGATGCTTGAGGAGCCGCCGCGCGACGCCATGCTGCTGCTGATCTCGCACCAGCCGGGCCGGCTCTTGCCGACGATCCGCTCGCGCTGCCGGCAGCTCCGCCTCGGGCCGCTCGCGCCCGACGACATGGCCGCGGCGCTCGCCCCGCTCGAGGTCGAGGGCGATCCCGCCCGCCTGGCCGCGCTCGCCTCAGGCTCGGTCGGCGAGGCGCTGCGGCTTGCCGGGCAGGACGGGCTTGCGCGCTACGCCGACCTCGTGGCGCTGTTCCAGACCCTGCCGCGGATGGACCGCAGCCGCGCCGCGGCGCTGGCCGAGACGGCGGGCGGGCGGGCGGGCCCGGACGGCGATCCCTTCGACCTGACCATGACGCTTCTCGACCGTTTCCTCGCCCGCGCCGCCCGCGCCGGGCTGATGGGCCCGCCCCTGCCCGAGGCCGCGGACGGCGAGGCCGCCCTGCTCGCCCGCCTATCCCCCGACGAGGCCGCCGCGCGCCGCTGGGCCGAGGCGCAGGCGGAGCTGTCGGCGCGGGCCCGACGCGGCCGGGCGGTCAACCTTGACCCCGCGGCGCTGGTGATGGATATGCTCATGACCCTCGCCCAGACCGGCGCCGACGCGCCCGCGCGGGGATGAATGCTGACCCCGCAGCCGGGACCGATCCGATGAGCACCGACGCACCCCGGCCCGCCCGGTCCCCCGAACCCGTGGCCGAGACCCCCGCGGACCGTCCGCATCTGGTGGACAGCCACTGCCACCTCGATTTCCCCGATTTCGCCGGCGAGCTGCCGGCGCTGGTCGATCGCGCCCGCGCCGCAGGCGTCACCCGGATGGTGACGATCTGCACCCGGTTGCGGCTGGAACCCTCGGTCCGGGCCATCGCCGAGGCGCATGACGGCGTCTTCTACGCCGCCGGCACCCACCCGATGTATGCCGCCGAAGAGTCGCTGGCGACGGTCGAGGATCTCGTCGCCCTCGCCCGTCACCCCAAGTTCGTGGGCATCGGCGAGACCGGGCTCGACTATCACTACACCGCCGAAAGCGCCGTCCGGCAGGCCGAGAGCCTGCTCGTGCACATCGAGGCCGCGCGCCGCACCGGCCTGCCGCTCATCATCCATGCGCGCGACGCGGACGACGACATGGCCGCGATCCTGACCCGCGAGCACGCGGCGGGCGCCTTTACCGGCGTCATGCACTGCTACACCTCGGGACCGGCGCTGGCCGAGGCGGCGCTTGGGATCGGCTTCTACCTGTCGATGTCGGGCATCGCGGCCTTCCCGCGCTCGACCGAGCTGCGCGAAATCTTCGCGGCCGCCCCCCGCGACCGCATCCTGATCGAGACCGACGCCCCCTACCTCGCCCCGCCCCCGCACCGCGGCAAGCGGAACGAGCCCGCCTACGTCGCCCACACCGCCAGGGTGGGCGCGGCGCTGTTCGAGATGGAGGAGGCCGCGTTCGCCGCCCTGACCAGCGCCAACTTCGACCGCCTGTTCACGCGCGCCGCGGGGGTTACGGGGTGAGCGCGCCGGCCGAGGGGCAGCTTCGCGCCGTCATCCTCGGCTGCGGGTCGTCCGGCGGCGTGCCGCGGCTCGGCGGGCACTGGGGCGCCTGCGACCCGGCAAACCCGAAGAACCGCCGCCGCCGCTGCGCGCTGCTGGTCGAGCGCCACGGCCCCCGCGGCGTCACGCGGGTGCTGGTCGACACCGGCCCCGACCTCGTGCCGCAGCTCACAGACGCGGGCGTCGGGCTGCTGGACGGGGTGGTGTGGACCCATGCCCACGCCGACCACATCCACGGCATCGACGACCTGCGCCAGATCGTCCACTACCGCCACAGCCTGCTGTCCGGCTGGGCCGACGCCCCGACCGAGGCCGCCTTGCGGACCCGCTTCGGCTATGTCTTCGAGACGCCGCCCGGCTCGGGCTATCCGCCGATCGTGACGCTGAACCGGATCGACGGCCCCTTCGCGATCGAGGGCGCCGGCGGCGCGCTGCACCTCACCCCCTTCACCGTCGATCACGGCGGCACCCCGGCGTTGGGGTTCCGGATCAGCGCCGGCGCGGGCGCCCCTGCCCTCGTCTATCTGCCCGACGTCCTGGAAATCCCCGAGGCGGCCTGGCCCGCGATCATGGAGCCCGAGGTCTTCATCTGCGACGCCCTGCGCTACACCCCGCACCCGAGCCACGCGCATCTCGCGCTGGCGCTGGAGTGGATCGCGCGGTCGCGGGCGCGACGCGGGGTGCTGACCAACATGCACATCGACCTCGACCACGACACGGTCATGGCCGAAACCCCCGACCACATCGTCCCGGCCCATGACGGGATGGACATCCGGCTGTGACGGCGCTCTTCGACGTCATCCTGCCGGTCTTCCTGGTCATCGGCTTCGGCTATCTCGTGGCCTGGCGGGGGCTTTTCGCGCCGGCCGCGGTGGACGGGCTGCAGCGCTATGCGCAGAACTTCGGCGTGCCGGTGCTGCTCTTCAAGTCGATGGCGGCGCTGGACCTCTCGGCCGAGTTCGACCCGCGGCTGCTGGTATCGTTCTACGCCGGGGCACTCGCCTCGTTCCTCGTCGGCTGGGTCGTCGCGCGCCGCGTGATCGGCCGCAGCCCCGAGGATTCCGTCGCCATCGCCTTCGCCTGCCTCTTCTCGAACTCGCTGCTGCTCGGCATCCCGATCATGGAGCGCGCCTACGGCACCGAGTCGCTCGCCGGCAACTTCGCCATCATCGCGCTGCATTCGCCGATGCTCTACACGCTCGGCATCACCGTGATGGAGTTCACGCGCGCCCGCGGGACCGGCGTCTCGGCGGGGCGCGTCGCGGGGCGGGCGCTCAGGGGGGTGCTCAGGACGCCGCTGGTGATCGGCATCCTCAGCGGGCTGACGATGAACGTGCTGACCATGGCCGGGCTGGTGCTGCCCGGCGGCTTCTGGGCGGCGGTCGAAATGATCGCCCGCTCGGCGCTGCCGGCGGCGCTGTTTGCGCTGGGAGGCGTGCTGCTGCGCTACAAGCCGCAGGGCGACGCGGCCTCGATCGCGCTCATCTGCGCCTGCTCGCTGATCCTGCACCCGGCGCTGACCTGGGGGCTGGGGCAGATGCTGGGCCTGCCCGTCGCAGGGCTGCGCTCGGCGGTGGTGACGGCGGCGATGGCGCCGGGGGTCAACGCGTATCTGTTCGCCAATCTCTACCAGTCGGCGATCCGGTCGGCGGCGTCCTCGGTCCTCATCGCCACGGCGCTGTCGATCCTGACGATCTGGGGCTGGCTCGCACTGCTGCCCTAGGCCCGGCTAGGGCCGCGAAGCCCTTGGGCGCCGCTGTCGCCGCGACCTCGGCCGACCGCCGGGGACGTCGACCCCACCCACGCGCCCTCAAGCCGGGGTCAGCCCGCGCAGACGCTCGCCCCGGCGCCGGAGCACCTCGACCGTGGCAAGCAGCGCGATCGAGAAGATCACCAGCAGCGTCGCCACCGCGAGGATCGCGGGCGAGATCTGCTCGCGGATGCCGTTCCACATCTGCCGCGGGATGGTCTGCTGGTCGGGGCCGGCGATGAACAGCACCGCGACGACCTCGTCGAACGAGGTGACGAAGGCGAAGAGCGCGCCCGAGATCACGCCGGGAAGGATCAGCGGCATGGTGATCTTGAAGAACGTGGTCCGCGGGTTCGCCCCCAGCGAGGCCGCGGCCCGGTTCAGCGACTGATCGAAGCCGATCAGCGTCGCCGTCACGGTGATGATGACGAACGGAATCCCCAGCGTCGCATGGGCCAGGATCACGCCGAGATAGGTGTTGGCGAGACAGCCCGAGTTCGACAGCATCGGCGCCAGCAGCCGGCCGATGGTGCTCGTCGTGTCCACGCAGGTCGAGGAGTAGAAGAAGAACATCCCCGTTGCGGTGATGATGATCGGCACGATCATGGGCGAGATCAGCACCGCCATGATGATCCGCCGGAACGGCATCTCGGGCCGCGACAGCCCCAGCGCCGCCAGCGTCCCCAGCACGGTGGCGAGGATCGTCGAGAAGAACCCGACGATCAGCGAGTTCTTCGCCGCGTTCAGCCACTTGGCGTTCGCCCAGGCGTCCGCCCACCAGCTCGCGTCGCGCGGCGCGTCGGCCCGCGACATCCCGAAGGTCAGCAGCGTGTCATACCAGCGCATCGAATAGCCGTCCGGGTCGAAGGACAGCATCTTCTCGGTGAAGGTGAAGTAGGGCTCGGCGTTGAAGCTGAGCGGGATCACCACGATGATCGGCGCGATCAGGAAGACGAAGATCGCCACGCAGATCGCGATATAGGTCCAGTGCCAAACCCGTTCGAGCGGCGAGGCGTAGGTGGGCAGCGCCATGTCGGATCACCCCAGCTTGAGATTGTCGATCCCGACCAGCCGGTCGTAGATCCAGTAGAGCACCAGGACCGCGCCCAGCAGGATCGCCGCCAGCGCCGCCGCCATCGACCAGTTCAGCGTCTCGGTCATGTGCATCGCGATCATGTTCGAGATGAGCTGCCCGGTCGAGCCGCCGACCAGCGCGGGCGTGATGTAGTAGCCGACCGCCAGGATGAAGACGAGCAGCGCCCCGGCCCCCAGCCCCGGCAGCGTCAGCGGGAAATAGACCCGCCGGAACGCCGTCCACGAGGTCGCGCCCAGCGATTTGGCGGCGCGCACGTAGCTCGGGTTGATGGTCCGCATCACCGAATAGAGCGGCAGGATCATGAACGGCAGCAGGATGTGGGTCATGGCGATGACCGTGCCGAGCTGGTTGTAGATCATCTGCAGCCGCTGCTCGTTGCCGATCACCCCGAGCCACACCAGCAGGTCGTTAATGACCCCCTGCTGCTGCAACAGCACCATCCACGCCGTGGTCCGCACCAGAAGCGAGGTCCAGAACGGCAGCAGCACGAGGATCATCAGCAGGTTCGACTTCCGCATCGGCAGCGTCGCCAGCAGATGCGCGATCGGGAAGCCGAGCAGGAAGGTGGTGAAGGTGATCAGCAGCGACAGCATCAGCGTGCGCTTGAACAGCATCACGTAGACCTGCTGCTGCGGCGGGGCCATGACCACGTTGCCGGCGTCGTCGCGGGTGCGGTCCACCGCGGCGAGGTAGAAGTTCGCGGTGTACGCCGTCGAGGCATTGCGCATCGCCCGCCACAGCATCGGCTCGCCCCATTTCGGGTCGGCGTCCAGCAGCGCCTCGCGGTAGGGCGGCTCGAACCCGTCGCGCGCCTTCCGCCCGGTGGCGGTGAAGAGCGAGCGGGTGCCGGGCACGTCATAGTTTATGCGGGTGCCGACGATCCCAACCGTGCGGTTGTCGGCCGCGGCCTTAAGGTCGGCGGCGAGCGCGGCAAAGGCGCTCTCGTCGGGCTGCGTGCCGGGCTTGTGCTCGGCGAACCAGGCCGAGGTCTGGGGCATGTTGGCCGAGAAGCCATCGTTGTACATCGAGCGGTGCAGCATCTGCCCGATCGGGATCACGAAGGTGATGACGATGAACGCCAGCAGCGGCAGCACCAGCAGGAAGGCGCGGCGCCGCGCCTTGGCCTGGCTGCGCGCCAGCGCCCGGGCGAGCGGGCGGCCATCCGCGGTGGTCAGCGGCGCGCTCGGGGCGGTCACGGTCGGGCTGGCGCCCGAAGCGCCGGCGACCACGGCGGCGTGGGGGTCGAGTGCAGATGCCATGCTCGGGTCCTTCCTCTCAGCCCGCGGCCAGCCAGGCGGCGAAACGCTCGCGCAGCTCGGTCTCGTGTTCGGCCCAAAACTGCGCGTCCACCGCCAGGGCGGTGGCGACGTTGGCGGGGGCGGTGGGCAGATGCGGAGTCATCGGTACCGGCGCGCCGCGCTTGGTGGTGCCCGCGAAATTGCCCACCATCGCCTGTGACGAGAGCCGCGGCGGGCCGTAGGGCAGCTCTTCGGCGAAGCGCGCCAGCGGCTCGGGCGCGGTCGAGGCGGCGACGAAGGCCAGCGCGCCGGCGCGGTTCGGGGCGCCCTTGGGGATCACCCAGCCCTCGAGTTCGTAGATCTGCGCGTCCCACAGGATCGCCAGCGGAAGCCCGTCCACCTCGGCCGCCTTGAAGATGCGCCCGTTATAGGCCGCGGCCATCGCCACCTCGCCATCGGCGAGAAGCTGCACGGGCTGGGCGCCGGCCTCCCACCAGACGACGTCGTGCTTGATCGTGTCGAGCTTGGCGAAGGCGCGGTCCTGCCCCTCGGGCGTGGCGAGCAGTTGATAGACCTGATCGCGCGGGACGCCGTCGGCCAGCAGCGCGAGTTCGAGCGTGAACTGCGGCGTGCGCGACAGGCCGCGGCGGCCGGGAAAGCGCGTCAGGTCGAAGAAATCCGCCGCCTGCGTCGGCGCGGCGCGGCGCGCGTCATAGGCGATGACGGTCGAATAGATGTCGGTCGGCACGAAGCACGGCCCGAGCGTGCCGGGCATGAAGTCCGCCGCCGCGGCCGTGCCGTCCGGGGCGGGGACGAGGGTGGCGGGGTCGATCGGCTCGACCTCGCCCTCGTCGCACAGCCGCATCGCGGCCCCCTGCCCGACGCTCGCCACGTCGGTGGTGACGTTGCCGGCCTGCACCTCGGCGTGGACCATGCCGTGGGGGTCGTCGCTGTCCGAGAACCGCACCATCGTCCCGGTCGCCTCGGTGAAGGGGCGGGCCATCGCCACCTCTTGCGCGGCCGAGAAATCGCCGCCCCAGGACAGCACCCGCAGCTCACCCGCGCCCGCCCAGGGCACCGGGGCGACCGAGACGAGCAGCGGCAGAAGGGCAAGGCGCATCAGCATGGCGAGGGGTCCGTGAGTTGGGGACCGGGGCGCCCGCGACGGGGCGCCCCGGCGCGCGGGATCAGCTGGCGAGCCAGGCGTTGAAGCGCTCGGTCAGCTCGGTGCCGTGGTCGGCCCAGAAGGCGGCGTCGTTGACCAGCCCCTTCGCGGCGTTCTCGGGGGTCGAGGGCAGATAGGGCGCCATGTCGGTCGTGCCGTCCTTGTACTTGCCGACGCTGGCCGCCGCCGACTTCCGCGACGGGCCATAGGCGATCATGCTCGACATCACGGCCTGACGCGCGGGGTCCGAGGCGAAGGCGATGAACTTCATCGCCGCATCCTTGCCGGGCGCGCCCTTGGGGATCACCCAGTAGTCCATGTCCAGGTTCACGCCGTCCCAGACGAAGCCGAAGTTCTTGCCCTCGCCCACGATGGCGTCGAAGATCCGGCCGTTGTAGGCCAGCGTCATCGACACCTCCTTGTCGGCAAGCAGCTGCGGCGCCTGGGCGCCGGCTTCCCACCAGACGACGTCACCCTTGATCGTGTCGAGCTTCTTGAACGCCCGGTCCACGCCCTCGGGCGTCGAGAGCACGTCATAGACCTCGGCCGCGGGCACGCCGTCGGCCAGCAGGGCGAACTCGAGCGCGTATTTCGGCCGCTTGATGATGCCGCGCTTGCCGGGGAACTTGGCGGTGTCGAAGAAATCCGCGACCGTCTGCGGGGCGCCGTTCGGGAAGGCGTCCTTGTCATAGGCGATGGCGGTGGACCAGACCATGATCGCGGTGCCGCACTCGTTGAGCGCGCTCGGCAGATAGTCGTCGGCCGCGGCCGAGCCGTCCGCGCCCTTGGCCAGCGCCGCCGGATCGATCGGCTCGATCAGCCCCTCGTCGCACAGCCGGATCACGTCCGACTGCTCGACCTCATAGACGTCCGAGGTGATGTTGCCCGCCTCGACCTCGGCCTTGAGCTTGGCGGGCGGGTCCGAGGCGTCGAGCACGCTCGTCTGGATGCCGGTCGCCTCGCTGAACGGCTTGACGTAGGCCTCCTCGACCGTCTTGGCGAAGGCGCCGCCGTAGGTGGTGACGTTCAGCGGCCCCTCGGCCAGGGCGGGCGCGGCGATCAGCGCCAGCGCGGTGCCGAGGATCAGTCTGGTCTTCATGATGTCTCTTTCCCCTCCACGAAAATGGGCGCCGGCGCCGGTCAGGCCCGCATCGGCGGCCCGGATACCCCCCGCACCACGCGGCGGGGGGGACCATTGCAACCGTTCGTCAGCCAGCCAGCCAGGCGTTGAAGCGCTCGCTCAGCTCGCCGTCATGATCGACCCAGAAGTCGAGGTTCGAGCTCAGGCCCTTCTCGAGGTTCTCGGGCGAGGTCGGCAGGTGCGGCCCCATCGGCTGGTCCTTGCCGGCGATGTTGCCGACCAGGCCCGAGGCCGACTTGCGCGGCGGGCCGTAGCTGATCTGCTCGGCTGCCTTGGCCAGCTGCGGCGCCTCGGTCGAGAAGGCGATGTAGTCCATCGCGTTCTGCTTGTTCGGCGCGCCCTTCGGCACCACCCAGCCTTCCATCTCGTAGATCTGGCCGTCCCAGATGATCTTGAACGGCTTGCCCTCGCCCACGGCGGCGTTGAAGATCCGGCCGTTGAAGGCATAGGCCATCGTCACTTCGCCGTCTGCCAGCAGCTGCGGCGGCTGGGCGCCGGCTTCCCACCAGATCACGTCCTTCTTGATGGTGTCGAGCTTCTTGAAGGCGCGGTCCACGCCCTCGGGGGTGCCCAGAACCTGATAGACCTCGGCCGCCGGCACGCCATCGGCCATCAGCGCCAGCTCAAGGTTGAACTTGGCGCCCTTGCGCATGGTGCGCTTGCCCGGGAACTTGGCGGTGTCGAAGAAATCGGCCGGGGTGGCGGGCTTGGCGTCGGCGAACTTGCTGTCGTCATAGGCCAGCACCATCGAATAGACGTCGGTGGCGACGAAGCATTCGGTCACCGCGCCCTCGATGAAGTCGTCCTTGGCCGCCTCACCGCCCGGACCGGCCGAAAGGATCGCCGGGTCGATCTGCTCGAGCGCGCCCTCGTCGCACAGCCGCACCGCGTCGGCATATTCGACCGAGGCCACGTCGGCGGTGACGTTGCCCGCCTCGACCATCGCCTTGATCGGGGTGGCGGGGTTGTCGGCGTCGGTCACGGTGATCTTGATGCCGGTCTTTTCCTCGAACGGCGCGTTGTAGGCGACCTTGTGGCTTTCGCCGTAGGCCCCGCCCCAGTCGAGCACGTTCAGGACCTTGTCCTGCGCCGAGGCAGCGCCGGCGAGGACCACCAGCGCGGTGGTCGAGATCAGCAGCTTCTTCATGTCTCTCTCCTGTTGGTCTTGTCGTTGATTGGGTCTGTCAGACCGGGTCGAGGGCCCGGGCATCCTGCGGGTTCCAGCCGATGCGGATGTGCTGGCCGGGCGACAGCCGGGTCTGGCCCAGCGTGTTGCGGAACTTCATCACGAACTCGTCGCTGCCCGCCACCTTCATCCGGGCCCGCAGGATGTCGCCCATGTAGATCACGTCGCGCACCTCGGCGTCGATGGTGTGGGCGCCCTGGGGCATCATCTCGGGCTTGAACTCGACCCGCTCGGGGCGGATCGAGACGAGCGTCGGCTGTCCCGCCTCGCGGACGTTGACCGCGGTCGCGTCGATCAGCTCGCCATTGGGCAGGCGGACCACCGCCCGCTCTCCGTCGAGCTTCTCGATCACGCCCGAGAGCTTGTTGTTCTCGCCGATGAAGCCCGCGACGAAGCTGTTCTGCGGCTTCTCGTACAGCTCGGACGGCGGGGCGAGCTGCTGGATGCGGCCGTCGTTGAAGACCGCGATCCGGTCCGACATGGTCAGCGCCTCGCCCTGGTCATGCGTGACATAGACCACGGTGATTCCCAGATTCTCGTGCAGCGCCTTGATTTCGTACTGCATATGCTCGCGCAGCTGCTTGTCGAGCGCGCCGAGCGGCTCGTCCATCAGCACCAGCTTGGGGTCGAACACCAGCGCCCGGGCCAGCGCGATGCGCTGCTGCTGGCCGCCCGAGAGCTGCGCCGGGCGGCGGTTCTTGAACTTGCCCATCTGCACCATGTCGAGCGCGCGGGCGATCCGGCTCTCGCGCTCGGCGCGGCCCATGCCGCGCACCTCGAGCGGGAAGGCGAGGTTCTCGCCCACCGACATGTGCGGGAACAGGGCGTAGCTCTGGAACACCATGCCGATGCCCCGCTTGTGGGGCGGGACGTCGTTGATGTTCTTGCCGTCCAGACGGATCTCGCCGTTGGTCGCGGTCTCGAAGCCGGCAAGCATCATCAGGCAGGTCGTCTTGCCCGACCCGGACGGCCCGAGCATCGTCAGGAACTCGCCCTTGCCGATGTCCAGATTGAGGTCCTTCACCACAAGGGACTGGCCGTCATAGCTTTTCTGGACATGGTCGAAGACGACGAAACCGTCGCTCCTGGCCGAAGACGTACCCACGCGCCCCTCCTTGGTCGGTCCGATGCGGTGCGAGACTAAGCGGCGATCACCGCGCGCCGCAATCCGAATCTAGCGGTCGGGGGCCGATGAACGCGGCAGGCTTGCGTCATTTCGGTGGCAGGATTGCGACAGCCGGGGGAGGCGTCGAACAGGAAAAAGGGGCGCCCGGTTGCCCGGGGCGCCCCTCATTCATGGTGCGGTCGAGAAGACTCGAACTTCCACTCCGGTTAGGGAACAGCGACCTCAACGCTGCGCGTCTACCAATTCCGCCACGACCGCATTCCGTGGTGGGCGTGACATAGCCGCGCCCGCCGGGTTTGAAAAGGGGTCATTCGGCAGCGACGACACGTCCCGGCAGATAATTCAGCACCGGCGCCAGCCAACGCTCGGCCTCGGCGAGACTCATGCCCTTGCGGGCGGCGTAATCCTCGACCTGATCGGCCTCGACCTTGGCCACCCCGAAGTAATAGGCGTCGGGATGGCCGATGTAGAGGCCCGAGACCGACGCCCCCGGCCACATCGCCATCGACTCGGTCAGCTCGACGCCGGTCGCCTCGGTCGCGGCCAGCAGCGAGAAGAGGGTGGATTTCTCGGTGTGGTCGGGCTGCGCGGGATAGCCGGGCGCGGGGCGGATGCCGGGGTAGGATTCGGCGACCAGCTCTTCGGTCGAGAGCGCCTCGTCCGGGGCATAGCCCCAGTAGGACCGCCGCACCCGCTCGTGCAGCATCTCGGCCATCGCCTCGGCGAAGCGGTCGGCCAGCGCCTGGACGAGAATCGCCGAGAAATCGTCATGCGCGTCGCGGTAGGCTTGGGCGCGGGCCGTCTCGTCGCCCGCCGTGACGACGAAGCCGCCGACCCAGTCCGCCTGCCCCTCGGGCGCCACGAAGTCCGCCAGCGCCACGTTCGGCCGCCCGTCGCGCTTGGGCAGCTGCTGGCGCAGCGTGTGCAGCGTGGCGAGCGGCGTGGTGCGGTCGTCGCCGGTCCACAGGCGGATGTCGTCGCCCACCGCGTTGGCGGGCCAGAAGCCCACCACCGCGCGGGGCTTGAACCAGCCCTCGTCGATGATCCGCGCCAGCATCGCCTGCGCATCGGCAAAGAGCGCGCGCGCCGCCTCGCCCTGCTTCGGGTCGTCGAGCAGGCGCGGATAGACGCCCTTCATCTCCCAGGTCTGGAAGAACGGCGTCCAGTCGATGTAGCGGGCGATCTCGGCCAGATCCCAGTTCTCGACCACCCGCGGGCCGGTGAACTGCGGCGCGGTGGCCCGGTAGGCGGCCCAGTCGAGCTTCGGCGCATTGTCGCGCGCCGCTGCCAGCGGCAGGCGCTCGCGGTCGGTCTGGCCGCGGGCGTGGCGTTCAGCCACATCCTGATATTCGGCCCGCAACTGGCTGACATAACCGGATTTTGCCTCGCCCAAAAGGTTGGCCACCACGCCCACCGCGCGGCTCGCGTCGGCGACATAGACGGTCTGCCCGGCGCGGTAGCGGGGGTCGATCTTGACCGCCGTGTGCACGCGGCTGGTCGTCGCCCCGCCGATCAGCAGCGGGATGTCGAAGCCCTCGCGCTCCATCTCGGCGGCGACATGGACCATCTCGTCGAGCGACGGGGTGATGAGGCCCGAGAGCCCGATCACGTCCACCCCCTCGGCCCGCGCGGTCTCGAGGATCTTCGTCGCCGGGACCATCACGCCGAGGTCGATGATCTCGTAGTTGTTGCACGACAGCACGACGCCGACGATGTTCTTGCCGATGTCGTGGACGTCGCCCTTGACCGTCGCCATCAGGATCTTGCCGGCCGAGCGGGCGCCGCCGCCGGCCTTCTCGGCCTCCATGTAGGGCAGCAGGTGGGCGACCGCCTGCTTCATCACGCGGGCCGACTTGACCACCTGCGGCAGGAACATCTTGCCGGCGCCGAAGAGGTCGCCGACGACGTTCATCCCCGCCATCAGCGGCCCCTCGATCACGTGCAGCGGGCGCTCGGCGGCAAGCCGCGCCTCTTCGGTGTCGGCCTCGATGTATTCGGTGATGCCGTTGACCAGCGCGTGCTCGAGCCGCTTGTCCACCGGCCAGTCGCGCCAGCGCAGGTCCTTTTCGCGCCCCTTCGCGCCGCCCTCGCCGCGGAACCGCTCGGCGAGTTCCAGCAGCCGCTCGGTGGCCGAGCCGCCGGCGGCGGGGCGGCGGTTCAGGACCACGTCCTCGCAGGCCTCGCGCAAGGCGGGGTCGATCTGGTCATAGACGGCGAGCTGGCCGGCGTTGACGATCCCCATGTCCATCCCGGCCTGGATCGCGTGATACAGGAACACCGCGTGCATCGCCTCGCGCACCGGCTCGTTGCCGCGGAAGCTGAACGACAGGTTCGAGACGCCGCCCGAGACGTGGACGTGGGGCAGCGTCTGGGTGATGCGCCGGGTCGCGCCGATGAAGTCGTTGCCGTAGTTGTCGTGTTCCTCGATCCCCGTCGCCACGGCGAAGATGTTGGGGTCGAAGATGATGTCCTCGGGCGGGAAACCCATGTCGGTCAACAGGTTGTAGGCGCGGGTGCAGATCTCGACCTTGCGGTTCTCGGTGTCGGCCTGGCCGGTTTCGTCGAAGGCCATGACGACGACCGCGGCCCCGTAGAGCCGGCAGAGCCGGGCCTGAGCCAGGAACGCCGCCTCGCCCTCCTTGAGCGAGATCGAGTTCACCACCGGCTTGCCCTGGACGCATTTCAGCCCGGCCTCGATCACCTCCCATTTCGAAGAGTCGATCATCACCGGGACGCGGGCGATGTCGGGCTCGGCGGCGATGAGGTTGAGGAAGGCGGTCATGGCGGCGGCCGAATCGATCAGCCCCTCGTCCATGTTGATGTCGATGATCTGGGCGCCGTTCTCGACCTGGTCGCGGGCCACGTCGAGCGCGGCGGGATAGTCGCCGGCGGTGACGAGCTTGCGGAAGCGGGCCGAGCCGGTGACGTTGGTGCGCTCGCCCACGTTGACGAAGGGAATGGCCTCGGTCTTGACGAAGGGCTCAAGCCCCGAGAGGCGCAGTTTCGGTGCGATGTCAGGGACTTGCCGGGGCGCCTTGCCGGCGACGGCGGCGGCGATGGCGGCGATGTGCTCGGGCGTCGAGCCGCAGCAGCCGCCGACCACGTTGACCAGCCCCTCGTCGGCGAAGCCGGCGATCTGGGCGGCCATCTGGGCGGCGGATTCGTCGTATTCGCCCATCTCGTTGGGCAGGCCGGCGTTCGGATAGGCGCAGATGAGCGTGTCGGAAACGCCTGACAGTTCAGCCAGATGCGGGCGCATTGCGGTGGCGCCGAGCGCGCAGTTGAGGCCGATGGTCAGGGGGGCCGCGTGGCGCACCGAGTGCCAGAAGGCGGTGGGCGTCTGGCCCGAGAGGGTGCGGCCCGAGAGGTCGGTGATCGTCCCCGAGATCATCACCGGCAGGCGCAGGCCGGTTTCGGCAAAGACCTCTTCCGCGGCGAAGATCGCGGCCTTGGCGTTGAGGGTGTCGAAGATCGTCTCGATCAGGATCAGGTCCGCGCCGCCCGCGACGAGCCCTTGAATCTGCTGGGTGTAGGCCGCGCGAAGCTGATCGAAGGTGACGGCCCGGAAACCCGGGTCGTTGACGTCGGGGCTGATCGAGGCGGTGCGGTTCGTCGGCCCCAGCGCCCCCGCGACCCAGCGCGGGCGGCCGTCCTGGGCGGTCGCCGCGTCGAGGGCGCGGCGGGCGAGGCGGGCGCCCTCGCGGTTCAGCTCGAACACCCGCCCCTCCATCCCGTAGTCGGCCTGGGCGATGGTGGTGGAGGAAAACGTATTTGTTTCAACGATGTCCGCGCCCGCGAGCGCATAGCGCAGGTGGATCGCCTCGATCGCCTCGGGCTGGGTCAGGTTCAGCAGGTCGTTGTTGCCCTGCTGCGGGTGGTCGGCGTGCAGGTGGCAGCCGCATCCCCCGGAGCGATTTGATTCGCCAAGGAAATCCGCCTCGCCCAGGCGCAGGTTCTGGATCTGCGTGCCCATCGCCCCGTCGAGGATCAGGATGCGCTCGCGGGCGGCGGCGCGGATGGCGTCGAAGGCGGCGGAGAGGCGGGGCATGGGACGGACTCCGGGCGGGCGGTTTGCGGTGGATATAGGCCGCGCGGGAGGAAATGGAAAACTCATGTTGTGCGGGGTGAAGTTGAGCGGGTTTCACGTTGTGGCGTTGGTGCGCGACGGGAGACGACCAGCGATCACCGCGAAAACGGCACTGCACATCCCGTGCACCGTTCGCCTGATGTTCATGCAGCGTTCATGCACAGTTCATGCGAACGGTCGTGCGCACCCGATCGCGCTCGGCCAGGCCGGGACGCGGCCCCTTGCGCGCGGCGCCGGGTCGGGCCACCTCGGCGCCATGACCGCGCCGCTTCCCACCCCCGACACCGTGACGCTGCCCCCGCTCGAGGGGAGCGCGGTCGAATGGCTGCTCACCCCCGCACCTGTCGGCCACCCCGAGGCGGTGGCGTGGATGGAGGCGCGGGTGGCAGCGATCCTTGCGGGCACCGCGCCCGAGACGCTGTGGCTCGTCGAGCATCCGCCGCTCTACACCGCGGGAACCTCGGCCCGGGCGGCGGACCTGACCGATCCGGGCCGGTTTCCGGTCCATCCCACCGGGCGCGGCGGGCAGTACACCTATCACGGGCCGGGGCAGCGGGTGGTCTATGTGATGCTCGACCTCAACCGCCGCGGGCGCGACGTGCGGGACTTCGTGCAGGCGCTCGAGGGGTGGGTGATCGACGCGCTGGCGGGGTTCGGCCTGCGGGGCGAGATCCGCGAGGGCCGGGTGGGCGTGTGGATCGCCCGCCCCGACCGCCCGCCCCTGCCCGACGGGACGATGCGCGAGGACAAGATCGCCGCCATCGGCATCAAGCTGCGCCGCTGGGTCAGCTTCCACGGCCTGTCGATCAACGTCGAGCCGGACCTGTCGCATTACGCGGGAATCGTCCCCTGCGGGATCAGCGGACACGGGGTCACGAGCCTCGTGGACCTCGGCCTGCCGGTCGGGATCGAGGATCTGGACGCCGCCCTCAGGGTCACGTTCCCGCGACATTTTGCCGGTTGACCGAACCATTTGACTTATGTCGTGTTGCGGGATTGCAGGCGGTGCTATGAGCTGTCCATGACGGCGCGCCCGAGGGGCCGCTGCGCCGCGCAAGCAAACGTCAAACGCCCTGGAAGGACGACCCGATGAAGATCAGCCTTTACGCCACTCTCGCCATGTTCGCCCTGGCCGTTCCGGCCGCAGCCCAGGACGCCGCGGGCGACCCCGTCAAGGGCGAGAAGGAATTCAACAAGTGCAAGGCCTGCCACATGGTGCAGGCGCCCGACGGGACCGACATCGTGAAGGGCGGCAAGACCGGCCCGAACCTCTATGGCGTCGTCGGCCGCAAGGCGGGCACCGAAGAGGGCTTCAAGTACTCGGACGCGCTGGTGAAGCTGGGCGAGGCCGGTGAGGTCTGGTCGCCCGAGGACCTGATGCACTACATCACCGACCCGAACAGCTACACGCAGGAAAAGACCGGCGACAACAAGCTGAAGACCAAGATGACCTTCAAACTCGCCAAGGGTCAGGCGGACGTGATCGCCTTCCTCACCCAGCACTCGCCGGACGCCGGCGCGGCCCCGGCCGCCGGTTCGGCGCCTGCCGCGGCGGCCCCGTCGGCAGCGGCCCCGGCGGCAGCGGCCCCGGC
>NZ_JBHMQU010000013.1:0-585 GCF_042435015.1 Paracoccus panacisoli
CCGCCGCCGCCCGCGCCGAGATCGACAGCCGCGCCGCGGCGATCGAGACCCGCGCCGCCGAAGCCGCCCAGCAGGCCGCCACAAGCGCCGCCGAGGCCGCCAGCCGCGCGGCCGGTGCCAGCCTCGTCCCGGACCGCGAGGCGCTGCTGACCGAGGCGCGGCAGGCCGGCTCGGACGCCGCCGCCAAGCTGATTGCCGAGGCCCCCGCCACGCCCCAGCCCGACGGCGCGATCCAGTCCACGCTGGCCGCGCAGGCCCAGGAGCTCGCCGCGCTCGACACGCGGCTGCGCGAGCTGGCATCCGCCCAGCCCGGCGACCTCGACGCGCTGCGCCAGCAGGTCGAGACGCTGGCCGCGCGCGAGCCCGTCGATCTCGCCCCGCTGCGCCAGCAGGTCGAGGACCTCGCCGCCCGCCCGCCGGTGGATCTGGAGCCCCTGCGACAGGAGGTGCAGGCGCTCGCCGCCCGCCCGACCGTGGATCAGGCGACCGCCGACCGGCTCGAACAGCTCGCCGCTGACGCCGAGGCCGCGACGGCGCGCATCAACCAGGCCGCCGACGAAGCCGAGGCGCGGCTGGCCGAGGCCG